>NZ_JBFBLA010000002.1:38528-278512 GCF_040702485.1 Arthrobacter sp. NPDC080031 | reverse complement strand
TCGGCGATGAGGGCAAGCTCCCGGGCGGTGGCTTCCTGGGGTGGGGCGTCCGGGGACGCCAGGGCCCTGGCCGCCTGGAGGTAGTCCGTGGCGAGTTTCGCTTTCAGCGCGGCGGTCCGGGCTTCCAGCCGGGCCACTTCGGCGAGTCCGTCCAGGCAGCCATCGGCCAGATCCCGCAGCGGATCGGTGTCCGGCGGGAAATCAGCGCCTCGCGGGGAATCGAGGCCGGGCAGATCGGAGGAACCAGCGCCGCCGGCGAAACCGGCCAGGACGGCAACGGAGCCGGCAACGGCCGCCACGGCCGCCCTGCTCTCCGCACCGTTGTCCACGCCCCGGGCTGTCCTTCCATCCATGCCCACAGCATCGCAGGAGGCACCGACAATTTAATACTGGCGCCGCGCGCTACGGCGGATCCCTGACCTCGATCCGCACGGCACAGGCATCTGCCGCAGCCTTGCGAAGCACGGTTGCGTTGGGGTCGCCGACTGCGAGGAACGCGAGCCTTGTCTGCGACGCGTATTCCTTCAACGCCTTTTCTTCCAGGACCGCCGCGGCTAGCGCGGCGTCCCCGCCCAGAACGAGATATTCAATACTGTGCCCCGAGAAAACAGCGGCGGCATATCCCGCCACAGCTTCCGTCAGCGCGTTGGCCTGGTTCTCGCGACGACGGGCAAAGCGCTGCTGCGAAGATCCTCCTGCCGCCGAGCGTGACTGGACGTAGCGGGAACCCGATTTGGACGCCGACACTTTGCCGCCGCTCACGACCCCCACCGCGTAGCCGCCCCGGCGCACCAGGATGATGCCGAGCCGCCGTTCCTGCGAAGCGAGCGACGCCAAACGCTCAACCGTGCTGGAGCCCTTGCCGGGCCTTCCATCGACAGGCCACGGCGCCCTCAGGAGCGCCCTGGCGCCGTCAGCCGCCCGCAGGAGCGTGCCGCCGTCGTCGGGCTCTTCCTGAACGGCGCCGTGGCTCGCAGCGAAGCGCTCCACCCAGCCGGAGAGCCGCGCACCGGATATGAAGGCGGTACGTTGCTTTTCGTTGGGGCCGGACGGCCGGGTCTCCACGTCGATGTCTCCTTAGCTGGAATCATGAGTAGCCTATCCATGTGGAAGATCTCTTTGGTGCCGACTCGGACAACGACGACGACGCCGGCAGCCAGGCGGCGGATTCGGACCGTTCCAGTGCTGAACGTGCGGGCACAGTACGTCCGGCGTCGCCGCGGAGCCCTTTGGCTGTCCGAATGAGGCCCCGGACGCTCGACGAGGTTGTGGGCCAGCAGCATTTGCTGGGCCAGGGGTCTCCTTTGCGGCAGCTTGCCGCAGGGGCCCAGGCCGCCGGTCCTGCCGGCCCGAGCTCGGTCATCTTGTGGGGACCCCCTGGCACGGGCAAGACGACGCTAGCGCACGTCATCGCCCGCGGACCGGGCCGTAAGTTCGTTGAATTGTCCGCCATCACTGCGGGCGTCAAGGATGTCCGTTTGGTCATGGAAAACGCCTTGACCGCGCGGGATCTGTACCGGACCACAACAGTGCTGTTCCTGGATGAGATCCACCGCTTCAACAAAGCCCAACAGGACGCCCTGCTTCCCGGGGTCGAGAAGGGCTGGGTGGTCCTGGTGGCAGCTACCACGGAAAACCCTTCGTTTTCGGTGGTCTCCCCGCTGCTTTCCCGATCGCTGCTGCTCACCCTGAAGCCGCTTACCGACAGCGACATCGAAGGGCTTCTCCAACGTGCGGTTGCCGATGCCCGCGGTTTGGCAGGGGGAGTGGAGCTGACCCCGGAAGCCCTTGAGCATTTGGTCCGCTTGTCCGGGGGAGATGCCCGCCGCGCGCTCACGGCGCTCGAGGCCGCTGCCGGCGTCGCCTACGGAGACCGGAACAACGACGGCGGCGACCCCTCCGAAGAGCCCGGGCTCGCCGGTGACGGGCCCCCCGACGCTCCGGTCGTCGTCGAGCTCCGCCATACGGAACGGGCCCTGGACGCGGCCGCTGTCCGATACGACCGCGCGGGCGACCAGCACTACGACGTCGCCAGTGCGTTCATCAAATCGATCCGGGGTTCCGACGTCGACGCGGCCCTCCATTATCTGGCCCGCATGCTCGAAGCGGGCGAAGACCCGCGCTTCGTTGCCCGCCGGATCGTCATTTCCGCTGCGGAGGACATCGGCATGGCAGATCCGACGGCGCTGCAGACCGCCGTCGCCGCGGCCCAGGCAGTGCAGTTGATCGGCATGCCCGAGGGCCGGATCATCCTCGCCGAAGCCGTGGTGCATCTGGCGACGGCGCCCAAATCCAATGCCGCCTACATGGGCATCAACAAGGCCATCGCCGATGTGCGTGCGGGCATGGGGGTCGGGATTCCGGCGCACTTGAGGGACGCGCACTACCAAGGAGCAAAGGGCCTTGGCCACGGCCAAGGCTACAAGTACGCCCACGATGCCCCGCACGGCGTGGCCACCCAGCAGTATGCCCCGGATGATCTGGTCGGAAGGGACTACTACGAACCCACGGCAAACGGTGCTGAACGGGAAATTGCTCCCAGGCTCGAGCGGCTGCGCAGGATCATCCGGGGCAAGTAGTCGTCATGGTAGGCTAGATGTTTGTCTGGCAAGGCCTGGCGCGCAATCCATCAAAATCAAAAGCTTTGATGCTGTGCCCTGCGCCCCGTAGCAAAAGGCAGCGGTTGGCCGATGCTCTCCCTCATGGAGGCCAGTAACACTGACACACCGCAGATATTGGAAGGACACAAGTGGCTAACAACACTCGTGCTCGCCGTACCGCACGCCTTTCGCGTGCACTCGGCATCGCTCTGACTCCCAAGGCCGCCAAGTACATGGAGCGCCGTCCGTACGGCCCCGGTGAGCATGGCCGTGCCCGCAAGAAGCAGGACTCTGACTACGCTGTACGTCTGCGCGAAAAGCAGCGTCTGCGCGCCCAGTACGGCATCCGCGAAGCCCAGATGACCCGTGCCTTCGAAGAAGCACGGCGCACCAAGGGCCTGACGGGTGAAAACCTGATCGAACTGCTCGAAATGCGTCTCGACGCCCTCGTGCTGCGTGCCGGCTTTGCCCGCACGATCGCCCAGGCCCGCCAGCTGGTTGTGCACCGCCACATCCTCGTTGACGGTATCCGCGTGGACCGCCCGTCGTTCCGCGTTGCCGAAGGCCAGCTCATCCACGTTCACAGCCGCAGCGAAGTCATGGCTCCGTTCCAGGTTGCAGCTGCCGGCGCACACGTTCTGAACGTCGTTCCGGCTTACCTGGACGTCAAGATCGACGCCCTGCAGGCACGCCTGGTTCGTCGCCCGAAGCGCTCCGAGGTCCCCGTGACCTGCGAAGAGCAGCTCGTGGTCGAATTCTACGCTCGCTGATTTCCAGCAAGCACATACAAAGAAGCCCGTGGCACGCGCCGCGGGCTTCTTTGTATGTAAGGTACTTGGGGAAGCCACGCCGGGGTGCCTGTGTAGAACCACATGGCGCACCGGCGGCAACGCAACAAATGCTAGGAGATGAGAGTCCATGACTGGTGGCGATATTGCAGGCCTGATCGCGGCCGGAGTTTTCGCGCTCCTTGTGGTGCTGTTGGCTGTGCCGATCCTCAAACTCGGGCGCGTCTTCGATGAAGTCCGCACCTCCATCCGCTCCTTGAGCGACGGAGCGACGCCGCTCATGGACGAGGTCACTGCGACGGTTTCCACCACAAACCAGCAGCTGAAAAAGGTGGATGGCATCACCTCCAACGTTTCCGACGCCTCCGCCAACATCTCTGCTTTGTCCTCATTGGTGGCCGCAACAGTCGGTTCGCCGCTCATCAAGGTGGCAGCGTTCAGCTATGGAGTACGCACGGCTTTTGCCGCCCGCCGCAAACCGGGCAGTGGCCGCCGCAGCCGCTGAATCCGTTCGTAAGCACGATCGTCGTATGTCAGGAAAACTGTGAAAAGAATCGTCTGGATGGGGATCGGCGTGGCAATCGGAGTCATTGCCTTCCGCAAGATCACCCAAGCACAGGCCGCTATCGGTCCCGAAGGCCTGAACCGCGCCGTAGCGCGACTGGCCGACGGCGTGTACGACTTCGCCGACGCCGTGCGCGCCGGGATGAACGAACGCGAAGTCGACCTCAGGTCCGCGCTCGGCATCGCAGAGCCCGACGCCGGCAGCCGTTAGCAGCCGCGGTACAACTCGCCGCGGTTCGCCCAAGCGGCCGTCAACAGGGCAGAATTAGAAGCTGCGGCAATGGCACATGCCAAAACCGCGCACAAACTCATGTGCAGTGAATTGAGAAGGGTAAGTAATCAGCTAATGAAGTCGCAGGAGATCACCAAACGCTGGGTGGACTTTTTTGTCAGCAAGGGCCATACCGCCGTCCCTTCAGCGTCGCTCGTATCCAGCGACCCTTCCCTGCTCTTCACTGTGGCCGGCATGGTTCCCTTCATTCCTTACCTCACCGCCCGCGAGGAGCCGCCCTTCGCCCGCGCCACGAGCGTTCAGAAGTGCATCCGCACCGGCGACATCGAGGAAGTGGGCAAGACCGCCCGCCACGGGACGTTTTTCCAGATGTGCGGAAACTTCTCCTTTGGGGACTACTTCAAGGAAGACGCCATCAAGTTCGCGTTCGAACTGCTCACCAAGAGCGTCGACGACGGCGGCTACGGGCTCGACGTTGAGCGCCTCTGGGTGACCGTCTACGAGGAAGACGACGAAGCCCAGGATCTGTGGCTCAAGAACACCGGCATCCCCGCCTCGCGCATCCAGAGGATGGGCAAGGCGGACAACTACTGGTCCACCGGGCAGCCGGGTCCCGCCGGCCCCTGCTCGGAGATCTACTACGACCGCGGCCCGGCCTATGGCGCCGAAGGCGGTCCCATCGCCGACGAAAACCGTTATGTCGAAATCTGGAACCTCGTGTTCATGCAGTACCAGATCGAGAACGTCCGCTCGAAGGTGGACTTCGACATCGCTGGCGAACTGCCCAAAAAGAACATCGACACCGGCCTCGGCATGGAGCGCCTCGCGATGATCCTGCAGGGCGTCGAAAACATGTACGAAACGGACCAGGTCCGTCCCGTCATCGACAAGGCTGCAGCCCTGTCCGGCAAGGAGTACACCTCCGCCGAGTCAGCTGAGGACCCGCACCACACGGACGATGTCCGGATGCGCGTCGTTGCCGACCACATCCGTTCGGCCCTCATGCTTATTTCCGACGGAGTGTCCCCGTCCAACGAAGGACGCGGCTACGTCCTGCGTCGGCTTATCCGCCGTGCCGTCCGCGCCATGCGCCTCCTTGGGGTCGAAGAAGCTTGCCTCCCGCAGTTGCTTCCGGCTTCCCGCGACGCCATGAAGGGCGTTTACCCCGTGGTGGAAACCGACTTCGACCGCATCAGCCGCATCGCCTATGCCGAAGAACGAGCCTTCCTGCGCACCATTGCCTCCGGCACTGCCCGCCTCGAAGAAGCCGTGGTGCTCTCCAAGGCGGCAGGCAAGCCGCTGTCGGGCGAAGATGCCTTCGCCCTGCACGACACCTACGGGTTCCCGATCGATCTCACCCTCGAAATGGCCGAGGAAGCCGGTTTGAAGGTTGACGAAGCTGAATTCCGCAGCCTCATGCTCGAACAGCGTCAGCGTGCCCAGGCGGATGCCAAATCCAAGAAGGGTGGACACGCCGATGTCTCAGCCTTCCAGGAGCTCCTGGCCGAAGGCGAGACCGTCTTCACCGGCTACACGGAGCTGGAAGGGGAGGCCCGTGTCCGCGGCATCGTCAGCTCCGGCCGGCGCGTTGCCCACGCATCCACGGGCGATGAAATCGAGCTCGTGCTCAACGAGACGCCGTTCTACGCCGAAGCCGGTGGCCAGTCCGCAGACAAGGGCCTCATCACCGGTGACGGCTTCGTCGTCGAGGTCCTCGACGTCCAGCGCCCCGTGAAGGGACTGAGCGTCCACAAGGCAATCGTCCGCGAAGGCGAGATCGCCTCGGACGCCTTGGTGCGCGCCGCCGTCGACCGCGAACGCCGCCACGCCGCAGAGCAGGCCCACACGGGCACGCACATCGTGCACGCCGCCCTGCACCAGATCCTCGGCCCGGAAGCCACCCAGCGTGGCTCCTTCAACAAGCCCGGCTACCTGCGCTTCGACTTCGCCTGGGGCGAGGGATTGAGTGCCGCCACGAAGTCCGAGATCGAGGAGGTCTCGAACATCGCCATCCGCAACAACTTCCGGGTGGAAACCAAGGTGATGGGCCTTGCCGAAGCGAAGGCCCTCGGCGCCATGGCGCTTTTCGGCGAGAACTACGGCAGCGAAGTCCGCGTTGTGGAGATCGACGGCGCGTGGTCCCGCGAACTCTGCGGTGGCACCCATGTGGAGAACACCTCCCTCATCGGAAGCCTGTCACTGCTCGGCGAACAGTCCGTCGGTTCGGGAAACCGCCGTGTGGAAGCCTTCGTCGGCCTTGAGGCCTTCCGCCACCTCGCAGCCGAGCGCGCCTTGGTCACCGAGCTCACGGAAATGCTCAAAGTCCCCTCGGGCCAGCTGGCAGACCGCATCTCCAGCACCTTGGCCAAGCTCAAGGCGACGGAAAAGGAACTCGACCGCCTCCGCAAGGAACAGCTGACGGCAGCCGCTGCGAACCTCGTTGCCACGGCCCGCGATGCCGCAGGCGTCCGGGTAGTGGCGCACGACGCCGGCCAGGTCGGGGGAGCGGACGACCTCCGCAGCCTCGCCATGGACCTGCGCAGCCGGCTCGGCTCCGACGCTTCCACGGTCGCCGTGGCCGGCGTCAGCAACGACCGTCCCGTCATCATCGTGGCCACCAACGAAGCGGCGCGTGAAGCGGGTGTCAAGGCAGGCGCCCTCGTCCGCGTGGCCGCGGGAATCCTCGGCGGCGGCGGTGGCGGCAAGGACGATGTCGCCCAAGGCGGCGGAACCGACGCCGCGAAGATCGCACCGGCCCTTGCGGCCGTTGTGGACGCGATCGCCAAGCGCTGATTTTGGAGGCCATTGCGAGCAACGACGACTACCCCCGGGGCACCAAACTGGGGGTGGACGTCGGCACCGTCCGTGTGGGAGTTGCCATCTGCGACCCGGACGGGATCCTGGCCACGCCGTTCAAGACGGTAAGCCGGGACGCCAAGAAGAATTCCGACATCGGGGTCATTGTCCGGCACGTCGCGGAGCTCGGCGTAGTCCAGATCTTCGTCGGGCTGCCGCGCACGTTGAAGGGTGAGGAACACGCCTCCGCCGTCATGGCTACGGACTATGCGCAGTTGCTGGCAGCCCACCTGCAGCGCCGCGGGCTCGACGTTCCGGTCAACCTGGTGGACGAGCGGCTCAGCACCGTGACGGCTCACCGCAATCTCCATGAAGCTGGCATGAGCAGCAAGGATCATCGTAAAGTGGTGGATCAGGTTGCCGCTGCCGGAATTCTGCAGCACGCGATCGACATGCAAAAAGCCAGAGGTGCGGATGTGGGCAGGCGCGTGCAGGCGCCGATGCCACCCCAACACATTGACGGTGCCAGTGCGCCGCTGCCGGCCTCCGGCATTGATCCACACTCTCCAACGAGGGGAAGACAATTGTGAGCCCGGTCAACAACGACCCCTCCAACGACGCAGCAGAAGGCCGTACCCGGCCCCTGACTCGTCGTGAAATCCGTGCCAGGGAACGCTTCCTGGAGACGCAGAACCAGGAGGTACTGCCACCACCTGTGCCTGTCCACTTCGAACCTGTCACAGTCCCGAAGCCACAGCCTGCATATGTCCCGGACTACGCATCGGCCGCCCCGGACGCAGGCACCCACGCTGCCGACTTCCACGACGACGGCGTGCACGCCGAAACGGTTCAGCCCGACGAGGACGGGCAGCAGCACGACGCTCCGCATGAGGACACCGTGCAGCCCCTGGATGCTGTGCAGCCCGTGGATACCGTGGAGCACGCAGACACCGTGCAGCCCCTGGATACCGCGCAGCAAGCAGACACCGTGCACTACGACGTCGCGCACCCTGACGCCGTCGAGCACGATGACTCCGTTCACAGCTACGACGTCGCACACGGTGACGAGTTCCACGAGCTGCAGGCCCATGACGAAGGTTATGGGCACCACGATCCCCAGTTCGACTACGAAGTCCATGATGAGCACGACGCCCATGACCTCATGGCAGCTGCGACTCCTGTGCCAAAGGCCCCTTCGAAGAAGGTCCGCAGGCGCCGTCGTCTTCTCGCGCTGCTGCTCACCCTCACGGTGTTCGTCACGGCGGTTGCCGTTGGGGCGCAGTTCCTGAAGCCGTTGCTCGGGATGGACAAGGTCAGCGACTACCCCGGCCCGGGCACTGGCTCGGTCACTATCACTGTGGCCCCGGGCTCCGGCCCGAAACTGGTCGCGAGCAACCTTCAGAGCCAGCACGTCATTGCCGACGCGGATTCTTTCGTGGCGGCCTTCGTTGCCGCCGGGGGTGAACTCTCACCCGGTGACTTCACCTTCAAAACGGAAATGAAGAACGCCGATGCGGTGAATGTGCTCCTCGGCAAGGATTCTTCCAAGGTCATGTATTTCGCGCTGAGCGCAGGGTTGCGGATCGGTGAATCCCTTGACGCGATCTCCAAGGGTTCGGGCATACCTTTGTCCGAATTGAAGGCGCTCAGCGACTCGCCGGCCCAGTTTGGCGTCCCTGCCCCGGCAAAGAACCTCGAAGGCTTCCTGGCACCAGGGGAGTACCGTTTCCCGCTTGGAACGCCCGCCAAGGACATCCTCCAGAAGCTCGTCACGGCGACCACTGACGAGCTCAAGGCCCAGGGCGTCACGGATCCTGCCAAGCAGTACCAGGCCATCACGGTGGCCAGTATCGTGCAGGCTGAAGGCGGCCAGGCCGACTACGGCAACGTGGCCGGCGCGATCTACAACAGGCTCAAGCCGGGCAACACCGAGACGAACGGGCTCATCCAGTCCGATGCCACGGTTACCTACGGTCTGGGTACCAAGACCTTCCACCTGACCGACGCCCAGAAGGCTGACAAGAGCAACCCCTACAACACCTACGCGAACGTAGGGCTTCCGGTGGGGCCCATTGGTTCACCCGGCAAGACGGCGATAGATGCTGCCGCGAAGCCGACGCCCAACAATTACCTCTACTGGGTAACCATCAACCTCGACACCAAGGAAACCAAGTTCTCCAGCACGCTGGCGGAACACCTCAAGTACGTTGACCAGTACAACGCGTGGTGTGCGGCCAACGCGGGACGGTGCGTGTGAGCAGACGTGCTGCCGTCCTGGGGCACCCCATCAGCCACTCGAAATCACCAGCACTCCACCGCGCGGCCTACGCGAAGCTCGGGCTCGACATCGAATACTCGGCGATCGACGTAACGGTCGAGCGGCTCCCGGCCTTCATGGCGGGCCTTGAGGCCGGCGACGACTGGTGCGGTTTGTCCGTCACCATGCCGCTCAAGACCGCCATGGTGGGCGAAGTCGACGAGGTCCGGGGGGCCGGGGCGTACTTGGGTGTCATCAACACGGTTGCTTTCGAAGACACCGGGCACGGCGTGCGGCGGGTCGGCCACAACACGGACGTGGCCGGCATCGTTGAAGCCGTGAGGAATGCAGGAGTCACGGAGCGGCCGAACTCGGCGATCCTTGGTGGCGGCGGGACATCCGCGGCGGCCATTGCGGCGCTCCGGGAGCTCGGCTCCAAACACGTTGACATCTTCGTGCGTGACGCCGGACGCGCCGCCGAGGCGAAAGCCGCGGCGGCCGCCGTCGGGCTTTCCATCCACCTTCGGCCGCTGGCCGAAGCCGCCCAAGGCATGGTGGGAGCCGATCTGGTGATCTCCACGCTTCCGCCGCGGGCAGCGGACGGTATCGCGGCGCAGCTCGAACAGCTTCCCGACGGCGACAAGCTTCCCGGCGTCTGGGGTGTCCTGCTCGATGTCGCCTACGATCCTTGGCCCAGCCGCATTGCCGAAGCGTGGCATTCGCGGGGCGCAGTGGTGGTTCCGGGACTGGAGATGTTGCTTTACCAAGCCGTGGAGCAAATCCGTTTGTTTTCCGGAGCCGACGTCACCAGCGATGTCATAGATGTGATGTGTGACTCAGTCGGGCTTCCCCGGCGGGTCTAGTAAGGGCCTTACATGGCAGGATTGGATATATGTTGCGTTGGTTGACTGCCGGTGAATCCCATGGCCCGGCACTGCTCGGAATTGTTGAAGGCGTCCCCGCCGGTGTGGAACTCACTAGCGAGGAAATTCGTGACGCCCTCGCGCGTCGCCGTCTTGGCTATGGCCGCGGCGCCCGGATGAAGTTCGAGCAGGACGAAGTGAGCATCCTTGGCGGCGTCCGGCACGGCGTGACGCAGGGCGGCCCCGTCGCGATCCAGATCGGCAACACCGAGTGGCCCAAATGGGAGCAGATCATGTCTGCCGACCCGGTTGACCCCGAGCTTCTTGCAGACCAGGCCCGGAATGCGCCGTTGACCCGCCCGCGGCCCGGCCATGCAGACTTCACGGGCATGCAGAAGTACGGGTTCCCTGAGGCCCGCCCTGTCCTGGAACGCGCCAGCGCCCGGGAAACCGCCACGCGTGTCGCCTTGGGTACCGTTGCTTCGCAATTCCTCAAGCAGCTTGGCATCGAGCTCGTCAGCCACACCGTTTCCATCGCGAGCGTGACCGTGCCCGAGGGCCGTCCGCTGCCCGTGCCGTCCGACGTCCTGGCCCTCGACGCCGATCCTTTGCGATGCTTCGATCGGGAAACCTCGGACGCCATGGTGGCCGAGGTCGACGCAGCACACAAGGAAGGCGAGACCCTCGGCGGTGTCGTCGAAGTTCTGGCCTACGGTCTTCCCCCGGGACTCGGAAGCTACGTGCACTGGGACCGTCGCCTCGACTCCCGCCTGGCCGCCGCCCTGATGGGGATCCAGGCGATCAAGGGCGTCGAGGTCGGCGACGGCTTCTTGACCGCGGCGCGCCGCGGCTCAGCCGCGCACGATGAGATCGTCAAGGACGAGACCGGCCGGATCGTCCGCAAGACCAACCGTGCAGGTGGCATCGAAGGTGGCATGAGCATCGGCGAAGTCCTGCGCGTCCGCGCCGCCATGAAGCCCATCGCCACCGTCCCGCGTGCACTGAAGACCATCGACGTCAGCACCGGTGAGGCCGCCAAGGCGCACCACCAGCGCTCCGACGTCTGTGCCGTTCCGGCGGCGGGTGTCGTCGCCGAGGCCATGGTCGCCCTGGTGTTGGCCGAGGCCGTTGCTGAGAAGTTCGGCGGTGATTCCGTCGCCGAGACGGCACGGAACCTTCGGGGCTACCTGGACAGCATCCCGGCAACCCTGGACTCGGTCGGCCACTAGTGGTCCGCGGTACCTCGGGCGTGGGTCAAGGGCGCGCGATCGTCTTAGTGGGGCCGATGGCCGTTGGAAAATCAGTCATCGGCCAGCAGCTTGCCCAGCAATTGGGCGTGCCGTTCGTGGACACTGATGCCGTCATCGTTGAGCACCACGGCACTATTGCGGATATTTTCGCCGGTCGCGGAGAACATGCTTTCCGGGAGATCGAGGCCAGGACGGTGGCACGCTCCGTTGAGGCTGCGGATGTCAACGGTGCGGTGGTATCGCTGGGTGGTGGCGCAGTGCTCGATTCCGGCACGCAGCAACTGCTGGGTGACTGCACCGTGATCTACCTCGAGTGCGATGCCGAGACAGTCGCTGAGCGCATCGCCCGCAACACGGGCCGGCCACTGCTGGCCGGTGACGCCATGGCCCGCTGGGAGGCCCTTTTCGCCGCCCGGCGTCCTGTCTATGAACGCCTTGCAGACATCACCGTCGACGTCCGGTCCGGGACCGTGGCGGAAATCGCCCTCCACGTGGAGGAAAGACTGCGTGAATACGCGGCCTTGAAAGAGGAAGTGCAAAAGTGAGCAACGAATCAACTGTCATCAAGGTCAGCGGCCAGTCCGCCAACGAGAACTACGACGTCGTCGTCGGGCGCGGCCTCCTGGAGACCCTGCCCGCGAAGCTGGGGGAGCGCGTCCGGCGGGTCCTCGTGGTCCACCCGCGTGCCCTCCGCCTCACGGGCGATACTGTCCGTGCCGAGCTCGAGGCTGCCGGTTTCACCGCCCTCACCGCCGAGATTCCCGACGCTGAAGAAGGCAAGCACATCCAGGTTGCCGCCTTCTGCTGGCAAGTGCTTGGCCAGAACGACTTCACCCGCTCCGACGCCATCGTGGCGGTCGGTGGCGGTGCAGTCACCGACCTCGCCGGATTCGTCGCCGCCACGTGGCTGCGCGGCGTCAAGGTCATCCACATGCCTACGAGCCTCCTCGGCATGGTGGACGCTTCCGTAGGCGGAAAGACCGGCATCAACACGGCGGAAGGCAAGAACCTGGTGGGTTCCTTCCACCCGCCCGCGGCTGTCCTCGCGGACCTGGACACCCTCCAGACGCTGCCCAGGAACGAGCTGATCTCCGGAATGGCGGAGGTCATCAAATGCGGCTTCATTGCAGATCCCGCCATCCTGGAACTCGTCGAAAACAAGCCGGAGGAAGTCACCGATCCAGGGTCGGCAGTGCTCCGCGAGCTCATCGAACGCGCCATTGCCGTCAAAGCGAAGGTGGTTTCCGAAGACCTCAAGGAATCCGGCCTGCGTGAAATCCTCAACTACGGGCACACGCTCGGCCACGCGATCGAACTCGTGGAACGCTACTCGTGGCGGCATGGCGCAGCGGTTTCCGTCGGCATGATGTTCGCCGCCGAACTCGCCCGCAGCGTCGGCCGGCTTTCCGACGTCGACGCCGACAGGCACCGCAGCATTCTTGAGGGACTCGGATTGCCGGTCACCTACCGCCGGGACCGCTGGCAGGGCCTGCTCGACGGCATGCGCCGTGACAAGAAGTCCCGCGGCGACCTCTTGCGGTTCGTGGTGCTCGACGGCGTGGCAAAGCCCGGAATCCTCGACGTGCCGGACACCTCGTTGCTCTTCGCTGCCTACCAGGAGATCGCATCATGACCACCGAAACCTTCAGCAGCATCAGCGATTGGCCCACGGGTGGATTCCCCGGGGTGCGCACAAACCCGGATACCCTCCTGCCGGCCATCGTCAACGAGGAAGCCATGCAGTCCGCACTCGCTGAGTCCAGCGATCCCGCCGACCGCATCATGGCGCTCATGCTCGAAGGCCACCCGGGCGAAGCCGCGGAATTGTTGGCCGAGGCGCGCTACAACGATCCCGAGTCGTTCAAATTGCGGATCTTCGAAGCCGAACTGCACCGTGCCACCAACCGCTTTGACCGTGCGGTGGAGCTGTTCCGCCAACTGCTCGGCGAAGTCCACGGGACCGCCAACGAACCGGTCGTCCACCAGTATTTGGGGCGGGCCCATTTTGTGGCCGGCAATCACGTCGCCGCGGCGGAGTCGTTTACAAAGGCCCTGGACCTGCGCGTCGCCCTGGCGGCCGACGCTTCCCTGATCTACTCCTCGGCCGTGGCCCTGCAACGCGTCCGGAACGTCCTCGAGTTCGCCTCCTGACAAGGGCGGGGAAAGGCGCCCCGCATTTTGCCGGTAGAATGGACTTTGGATTTTTGATAAATACGCGCTGGCTGCCTTCAAGGCATGCCTGCTTGGCATAGTCGGCTGGAAGCTAAACCAGTAGCTAAAGCGGTAGCTAGCACCAGTGAAAGAAACCAGAGGATACTAGTGGCAACCACAAATGACATCAAGAACGGAACCGTGCTGAAGCTCGAGGGCCAGCTCTGGAACATCATCGAGTTCCAGCACGTCAAGCCGGGCAAGGGCGGCGCGTTCGTGCGCACCAAGATGCGCAACGTCATGTCGGGCAAGGTGGTCGACAAGACCTTCAACGCCGGCCTCAAGATCGAAACTGCCACGGTTGACCGCCGCGATTACCAGTACCTGTACCAGGACGGCGCAGACTTCGTCTTCATGGACACCCAGGACTTCGACCAGATCACGGTTTCCGGCGCCACGGTAGGCGACGCCACCAACTTCATGCTGGAAAACCAGATGGTCAACATTGCCATCCACGAGGGCACCCCGCTCTACATCGAACTGCCCCCGAGCGTTGTCCTTGAAATCACCTACACCGAGCCGGGCCTGCAGGGCGACCGCTCCTCGGCCGGAACCAAGCCGGCCACCCTTGAGACCGGCTACGAGATCCAGGTGCCCCTGTTCGTTGAGAACAACACCAAGGTCAAGGTAGACACCCGCGACGGCAGCTACCTGGGCCGGGTCAACGACTAGTGAGCGCCCGTGGTAAGGCCCGCAACAGGGCCCTCGAGGTACTGTTCGAGGCGGAGCAGCGTTCCGCCTCCGCTTTCGAGGTCTTGAAGGCCCGCCGGGAAATGACCGACCTCGTGGTCAACCCGTACACGATCGACATCGTGGAGGGCGTGGTTGCCATGCAGCCCACCATCGACGAGTTCCTGCAGACCTACGCCCAGGGCTGGACCTTGGAGCGGATGCCGGCTGTCGACCGCATCATCCTGCGGATCGGCGCCTGGGAACTCCTCTACAACGACGACGTCCCGGACGGCGTAGCCGTCAGCGAAGCGGTGGCGCTGGCCAAGGTCATGTCCACCGACGAATCTCCGGCGTTCATCAACGGCCTCCTCGGACGGTTGCAGACGCTCAAGCCTTCCCTGCTCGCCTAGGCGGCATTGGAAGGATCAGCCCAACTGACTGGCACTTAAGGTCGTTATGAGCCTTCATAACGGCATCTGCTGCCAGTCAGTTGGGCTGACCTCAAGAGACCCTGGGGCAGCCGAACATCGCCCGCGCAACTGTGAGCTAAAACGCATCGCCCCGGCCCGGAGCGCGCCAGCCGGACTCCGCCCCTGTGGTAATTTTGAAGGGCAAATGTTCCTTTTTTAATTCCGTCCCGTGAGGCGGGGAAAGGGGAGACGAGCGATGACTGAAGTCACTGCGCCGGTACCGTCCCGGGTTGTTCTCAACCACGCGGACATCGACCGTGCGCTCACTCGTATCGCCCACGAGATCCTCGAAGCCAACAAGGGTTCCCAGGATCTGGTTCTTTTGGGCATCCCACGCCGCGGTTATCCGCTGGCCGTGCGGCTGGCGGACAAAATCGCCGCCGCGGATCCGTCCGTCAACGCTTCCGCAATTGTCGGCCAGCTGGACGTCACCATGTTCCGTGACGATCTATCCCACCAGCCCGCCAGGCCTCCATACCCCACCAGGTTGCCGCTGTCCGGAATCGACAACAAGGTTGTTGTCCTCATCGATGACGTCCTGTACTCGGGCCGCACCATCCGCGCAGCCCTCGATGCGATCATCGATCTCGGCAGGCCGCGCATCGTCCGCCTGGCCGTCCTCGTGGACCGCGGGCACCGCGAGCTGCCGATCCGTGCGGACCACGTCGGCAAGAACCTGCCGACGTCTTCCTCGGAAAAAGTCCGGGTCCACCTTGAAGAATTTGATTCGGTGGACGGCCAGCCGATCAATGAAGTAGTGATCGAGGCAGGCGCATGAAACACCTGCTCTCCACCGAGAACCTGAGTGCCGCGAATGCCATCCGGATCCTGGACACGGCCGAAGAGATGGCGGCGGTAGGGGACCGGGAGGTCAAGAAGCTGCCCGCCCTTCGCGGCCGCACCGTGGTCAACCTCTTCTTCGAAGACTCCACCCGCACGCGCATTTCCTTCGAGGCCGCAGCGAAACGGCTCTCCGCCGACGTGATCAATTTCGCCGCCAAGGGTTCATCGGTGTCGAAAGGCGAGTCCCTCAAGGACACCGCGCAGACCCTCGCAGCCATGGGGGCCGACGCGGTAGTCATCCGCCACTGGGCTTCCGGGGCGCCTCACCGGCTTGCCGCAACCGACTGGATCGACGCTGCCGTCATCAACGCCGGGGACGGCACCCATGAACACCCCACACAGGCCCTCCTGGACGCGTTCACGATGCGCCGGCACTGGTCCAGGTTGCACGGCTCGGCGTCGACGGGCGCCGACCTCACAGGCATGCGCGTCGCCATCGCCGGCGACGTCCTGCACTCCCGCGTCGCGCGTTCCAACGTGTGGCTCCTGCGCACCCTTGGCGCGGAAGTAACGCTCGTGGCCCCGCCCACTTTGCTGCCGATCGGCGTCGAACACTGGCCTTGCAAGGTCAGCTACAACCTCGACGAGACGCTCGAGGCCGGAGTGGATGCCATGATGATGCTGCGCGTCCAGGGTGAGCGCATGAACGCTTCCTTCTTCCCCTCCACCCGCGAGTATTCGCGCCGCTGGGGCTTCGACGATGCCCGCCTCCGCGCCCTCGACGAACTCGGGCTCAAGGACACCATCATCATGCACCCGGGCCCCATGAACCGCGGGCTGGAAATTTCTTCCGCCGCCGCCGATTCGCCGCGATCCACCGTCCTGGCCCAGGTCCGCAACGGCGTGGCGGTCCGGATGGCCGCGCTGTACCTGCTGCTCTCAGGGGATTCCCGTGAAGCCGCCCCCATACCGGGCGCAGCCCGTACCAACACCGCCCGTTCCGATAAGGAGAGCAACTGATGACCGAGACCGCAACAGGCACAGCAAGCGGTGTCTACTTGATCCGCGGCGCGGCCATCCTGGGCGGCGACGCCGAGGACCTGCTGATCCGCGACGGGGTCATCGCTGAGCGCGGCACCGGCCTTTCCGCCGAAGGTGCCACCGTTATCGAGGCCGCCGGCCTCGTGGCACTCCCCGGCATGGTCGACATCCACACCCACTTGCGTGAACCCGGCCGCGAAGACGCGGAAACCGTGGAAACGGGTACCCGCGCCGCAGCCCTTGGCGGCTACACCGCGGTCCACGCCATGGCCAACAGCAATCCGGTGGCGGACACCGCCGGCGTCGTCGAGCAAGTCCACAGCCTGGGCCGCGCCTCCGGGTGGGTGGACGTGCGCCCGGTGGGTGCCGTCACGGTCGGGCTCGCCGGCGAGCAGCTCGCCGAACTCGGTGCCATGGCCGACTCGCGCGCGCAGGTCCGGGTCTTCTCCGACGACGGTATCTGCGTCCACGATCCCGTGCTGATGCGCCGCGCCCTCGAGTACGTCAAGGCGTTCGACGGCGTCGTTGCCCAGCACGCGCAGGAACCCCGCCTCACCGCGGGAGCCCAGATGAACGAGGGCGCCGTTTCCGCAGTTCTCGGCCTGGCCGGTTGGCCCGCGGTCGCAGAAGAGAGCATCATCGCCAGGGACGTCCTCCTCGCCCAGCACGTCGGCTCCCGCCTCCACGTCTGCCATGTATCCACCGCCGGATCGGTGGAGATCGTCCGTTGGGCCAAGGAACGGGGGATCAACGTCACCGCCGAGGTCACCCCCCACCACTTGTTGCTCACCGACGAACTGGTCCGCAGCTACGACCCCGTCTACAAAGTCAACCCGCCGCTGCGCACCGACGCCGATGTCCAGGCGCTCCGTGCCGGACTCGCCGACGGCACCATCGACGTCGTGGGCACGGACCACGCCCCGCATCCGAGCGAGCACAAGGAATGCGAGTGGGCCCAGGCCGCGATGGGCATGACGGGCCTGGAAACGGCCCTGTCGGTAGTCCAGGAAACCATGATCGAAACCGGGCTCATGACGTGGGCCGACTTCGCCCGCGTCACGTCCACGGTTCCCGCGGCCATTGGCCGCGTCGCGGACCAGGGACGTCCGCTCGACGCCGGCGAGCCTGCCAACGTGATCCTCGTGGACCCGGCTGCCCGGTGGACAGTGGATCCGCATAAGATGGCGACCATGGGCCGGAACTCACCCTTTGCGGGCAAAGAGCTGCCGGGCGCCGTCGTCGCCACCTTCTTCAAGGGCCACCCAACCGTACTGGACGGCAAGCTCAACACGCCGTACCGCTACGCAGCGGATCCTGCCGGCGCCGGCAGCAACTGATGGACAACAAACTTGCTTCCCTGCTCCTCGTTGTGCTCCTCGCCGCGGTTGCGGCCGGACTCATTGCGATAGGTTGGCGCGGCAGGCTCAAGCGCCAGGCCGGACTCGGGCAGCTTCCGGAAGTGCCTGAAAGGCTCAGCCCGGCGGGCATCGTGGCTGAAGGCCAGTACGTGGCCACGACGACGGCGGGAGACTGGCTTGACCGGGTCGCCGTCCACGGCCTTGGCTTCCGCGGGAACGCGGAAATGAGCGTCCATCCGGAAGGCGTCCTCTTCGACCGGAAGGGGACTGCGCCATTGTTCGTTCCGGCGGAAGCCGTGACGGATTGCGGCAACGCCAACGGCATGGCAGGCAAGTTCGTAGAGAAGGATGGACTCGTGGTCTTGAGCTGGATGCTCGGAGAACACGAACTCGATACCGGATTCAGGACCAGGCGCGCCGCCGACAAACAACCGCTCCTCGAAGCACTTCAAGAATTGATCTCTGCAGCCCCCCAGGCAGATGCCGATAGTGGAAAGTAACAAAGTGACGGATAGCAATGCAGTAGCAGGCACAGTGACAGGCAATACCAACCCAGCGGAGTCCTCCGCGGCAGTGCTGGTCCTCGAAGACGGCCGCACGTTCCGTGGCCGCAGCTACGGCGCCACAGGCGTGGCCCTGGGCGAAGCGGTCTTCGCCACCGGCATGACCGGCTACCAGGAAACCATCACGGACCCCTCCTACGCCCGCCAGCTGGTGGTCCAGACGGCTCCGCACATCGGGAACACCGGTGTGAACAAGGAAGACGCCGAGTCCCGCCGCATCTGGGTGGCCGGCTACGTGGTCCGCGACGCTGCCCGACGCCCCTCGAACTGGCGCTCGGAGCGCAGCCTCGACGCAGAGCTCGTTGAACAGGGCATCGTCGGCATCCAGGGCGTGGACACCCGTGCCGTCACCCGGCACCTGCGCGAACACAAGACCATGCGCGCAGGAATCTTCTCCGGCGAGGCAGCCCAGGCCACCGACAAGGAGCTCCTGGACACGGTCCTGGCCAGCGCCCCCATGGAAGGCGCCCGCTTGGCCGAGGAAGTGAGCATCGACGAGGCATACGTCGTCGAACCGGCGGACCACGGCTGGGATGGCGAGCCGAAATTCAGCATCGCCGCGATCGACCTTGGCATCAAGGCCATGACCCCGGTCCGCTTCGCCGAACGCGGCGTACGCGTCCACGTCCTGCCGGCCACCGCAACCCTGGAAGACGTCAAGGCCGTCAACCCTGACGGCTTCTTCATGTCCAACGGCCCGGGTGACCCCGCCACGGCGGACGCGCAGGTGAAGCTGCTCCGCTCCGTGCTCGATGAGAAGATGCCGTACTTCGGGATCTGCTTCGGCAACCAGATCCTCGGCCGGGCCCTCGGCTTCGGTACCTACAAGCTCAAGTACGGCCACCGTGGAATCAACCAGCCCGTGATGGACCGCCGCACGGGCAAAGTCGAGATCACCTCGCAGAACCACGGCTTCGCCGTCGACGCTCCCATGGACGGTGCCACCATGGCTCCGGAAGAGCGCTTCGGCCGCGTCGAGGTCAGCCACGTGAGCCTCAACGACGACGTCGTCGAAGGACTCGCCTGCCTCGACATCCCGGCCTTCTCGGTCCAGTACCACCCCGAAGCCGCGGCCGGACCGCACGACGCCGCCTACCTCTTCGACCGCTTCATCGACCTGATGGAGAGCACGAAGAACGGCCAGAACGCAGCACAGGCCGCCGACACTCAGACATCGAACTCCGCGAAGAACGAGGACACCAAGTAATGCCAAAGCGTACAGATCTCAAGAGCGTCCTCGTTATCGGTTCAGGCCCGATCGTCATCGGCCAGGCGGCCGAATTCGACTACTCCGGAACCCAAGCCCTGCGGGTGCTCAAAGAGGAAGGCCTGCGCGTCATCCTCGTGAACTCCAACCCGGCCACGATCATGACGGACCCCGAGTTCGCCGACGCCACCTACGTCGAGCCCATCACTCCCGAGGTGGTCGAAAAGATCATCGCCAAGGAGCGTCCGGACGCCGTCCTGCCCACCTTGGGTGGACAGACTGCCCTTAACACGGCCATCGCCCTGGACAAGAACGGCGTGCTCGAGAAGTACAACGTCGAACTCATCGGTGCCAACATTGCCGCGATCGAACTCGGCGAGGACCGCGAAAAGTTCAAGGGCGTCGTGGAACGCTGCGGCGCCGAGTCGGCCCGCAGCCACATCATCCACACCATGGATGAAGCACTCACCGCAGCGGAAGACCTCGGCTACCCGATGGTTGTCCGTCCGTCCTTCACCATGGGCGGCCTGGGCTCGGGCCTGGCGTACAACGAGGACGACCTGCGCCGCATCGTGGGCCAGGGCCTGCAGTACAGCCCCACCTCCGAGGTCCTGCTGGAAGAGAGCATCCTCGGCTGGAAAGAGTACGAGCTGGAGATGATGCGCGACAAGAACGACAACGTCGTTGTTGTCTGTTCCATCGAGAACTTCGATCCGGTAGGCGTCCACACCGGCGACTCCATCACCGTTGCCCCGGCCCTGACCCTGACTGACCGCGAATACCAGCGGCTGCGCGATATCTCCATCGCCGTCATCCGCGAAGTCGGCGTCGACACCGGTGGCTGCAACATCCAGTTCGCCATCGAGCCGGACACGGGACGCGTCGTCGTTATCGAAATGAACCCGCGTGTTTCGCGTTCCTCGGCGCTGGCGTCCAAGGCCACCGGCTTCGCGATCGCCAAGATCGCCACCAAGCTCTCCCTGGGCTACACCCTGGACGAGATCCCCAACGACATCACGCAGCAGACGCCGGCTTCGTTCGAGCCGACGCTCGACTACGTCGTCGTCAAGGTTCCGCGCTTCGCGTTCGAGAAGTTCCCGGCCGCGGACAACACGCTGACCACCACCATGAAGTCCGTCGGTGAAGCCATGGCCATGGGCCGCAACTTCACCGAGGCCCTGCAGAAGGCCCTTCGCTCCCTTGAACAGAAGGGTTCGCAGCTGGACTTCAGCCACGTGCCCGAATGGGAGGTTCCGGAGCTCATCGAGAAGTCCAAGCGTCCGACGACGGACCGCCTCCACCAGGTCCAGCGCGCCATGCTCGGCGGTGCTTCGGTCGAGGAGCTCTACGCCGCCACCAAGATCGATCCGTGGTTCCTGGACCAGTTGCAGCTGCTCAACGAGACGTCCCACGAGATCCGCAAGGCCGGTGCCCTGACGGAAGAGATGCTTCGCAACGCCAAGCGCCACGGCTTCTCGGATGAGCAGATCGGCGCCTTGACCCACAACCCGGAGGCCGTTGTCCGCGGCGTCCGCCAGGCCCTGGGCATCCGTCCGGTCTACAAGACGGTGGACACCTGTGCCGCCGAATTCGCCGCGTACACTCCGTACCACTACTCGGCATATGACGAAGAGGACGAGGTCGGCCTGCACTCCAAGCCGTCCGTCATCATCCTGGGTTCGGGCCCCAACCGGATCGGCCAGGGCATCGAGTTCGACTACTCGTGCGTCCACGCCTCCATGGCGTTGCGCAAGGCCGGCTACGAAACCGTCATGGTCAACTGCAACCCGGAAACCGTATCCACGGACTACGACGTCTCCACGCGCCTGTACTTCGAACCGTTGACACTGGAAGACGTCCTCGAAGTCATCGCGGCAGAGGAGCGCACGGGCGGCGTCATGGGCGTGTTCGTGCAGCTCGGCGGCCAGACCCCGCTCAAGCTCGCACAGCAGCTGGCGGACGCCGGCGTGCCGATCCTGGGCACCTCCCCGGAAGCGATCGACCTTGCCGAGCACCGCGGCATGTTCTCCCGCGTGCTTGACCAGGCCGGCCTAATCTCCCCGAAGAACGGCACCGCCGTGTCGTTCGAGGACGCCAAGAAGATCGCCGACGAAATCGGCTACCCGGTCCTCGTCCGTCCGTCCTACGTGCTTGGCGGCCGCGGCATGGAGATCGTCTACGACGAAGCCAACCTCTCGCGCTACATCGCCAACGCCACGGAAATCACCCCGGACCACCCGGTGCTGATCGACCGCTTCCTCGAGGACGCCGTCGAAATCGACGTCGACGCGCTCTTCGACGGCACGGACATGTACCTCGGCGGCATCATGGAGCACATCGAGGAGGCCGGCATCCACTCCGGCGACTCCGCATGCGTCCTGCCCCCGATCACTCTCGGCAGCAACGTGATCGAACGCGTCCGCACGGCCACCCGGGCCATCGCTGAAGGCGTAGGCGTCCGTGGCCTCATCAACATCCAGTTCGCGCTGGCGTCCGACGTGCTCTACGTGCTCGAGGCCAACCCGCGCGCTTCCCGCACGGTTCCGTTCGTCTCCAAGGCGACGGGCGTGCAGATGGCCAAGGCTGCGGCCCTGATCGGTACGGGCGTCACCATCAACCAGCTGCGCAGCGCCTACAAGATGCTGTCGGAAACGGGCGACGGTTCAACCCTGCCGCTCGACGCGCCTGTCGCCGTGAAGGAAGCCGTGCTGCCGTTCAGCCGCTTCCGGACCCCGGAAGGCAAGGTTGTGGACTCGCTGCTCGGCCCGGAGATGCGCTCCACCGGTGAGGTCATGGGCATCGACAAGCACTTCGACACCGCTTTCGCCAAGAGCCAGGCCGCGGCCAACAACGCGCTGCCCACCGAGGGCAAGATCTTCGTTTCTGTCGCCAACCGCGACAAGCGCTCGGTGATCATGGGCGTCAAGCGCCTGTCCGATCTTGGCTTCGAGATTGTCTCGACGGGCGGTACCGCGGATGTACTGCGCCGCAACGGCATCCAGGCCACCCCGGTCCGCAAGGTCGCTGAAGGCAGCAGCGCCGAAGGCGAAGGAACCATCGCTGACCTCATCATCGCCGGCGAGATCGACATGGTCTTCAACACGCCTTCCGGCGGCGAAGCCCGCAGCGACGGCTACGAACTCCGTGCGGCGGCTACGTCCATCGGCATCCCCTGCATCACTACGGTTGCGGAGTTCAACGCCGCCGTGCAGGCCATCGAGGCACTGCGCACCTACGAATGGTCAGTGACGAGCCTGCAGGAGCACGCCGCGGCGCTGTCAGCTTCCAAGGCCGCGGCAGCCGAGGCCGTCAGTGCCTGAGTCTGCCGCAGCCGGGCAACCGTCCCTGGGGCAGGGTGCTGTTGGCCCGGGGCCCCGGCAGCCGTTCGGTTCCCGCCTGGCTGCCGCGATGGCCGCCCGCGGCCCCTTGTGCGTCGGCATCGACCCGCACCCGGGGCTCTTGGCGGACTGGGGATTGAACGACGACGTCGCCGGCCTGGAGCGCTTTTCCCTCACCGTGCTGGAGGCCGTGGCGACGCTCGCTGCCGCGGTAAAGCCGCAGGTGGCCCTCTATGAGCGTCACGGCTCAGCAGGCATGGCGGTTTTGGAGCGGACCCTTGCTGCCGCTTCCGATGCCGGAGTTTTGAGCATCGCCGACGCCAAACGCGGAGACATCGGCTCCACGATGGCTGCCTATGCCGACGCCTGGCTACGGGATGGCTCCGCCTTGGCGGCAGACTCGGTCACGCTGAGCCCGTACCTCGGCTTCGAGTCGCTGCGCCCGGCGCTCGACCTCGCGGCCGAGTCCGGCCGCGGTGTTTTCGTGCTCGCCCTGACGTCCAACCCCGAGGGAAAGTCCGTGCAGCATGTTGGCGGTTCGGAATCGGTGGCCCGGCGCATTGCCGAGGCCGCGGCCGCGGAGAACCGCCGCTATTCCGGCACGTCGGGTTCCGACGGCATGGGGCCTGCGGGTCTGGGCTCGGTCGGTCTCGTGGTGGGCGCCACGATCGGGGGCGCCCTCGCGGAACTCGGGCTGGACCTCGACGCGGTTCACGGGCCCATCCTGGCGCCCGGCCTGGGCGCACAGGGAGCCACGCCGGCCGATCTGCGTGCCACTTTCGGCGCGGCATACCCGGCGGTCCTGGCGACGTCGAGCCGCGGAATACTCGCGGCCGGTCCAACGATTGCCGGACTGCGTTCCGCTACCGAGGCAACCCGCGACGGCTTGCTGGAAGGCTGAGCGTGATCTTGGTGGGTCCAATGCATTGCGCTCCGCACTGACCACGCGATAGCTTCGGGATCAGTCCAATCCGCTACGCACTCGATGCCGGCCAAAGGGGGATGTGTCAGTGACCTTAAAGGCTCTGTCGCCAGAGGAACGTGCCGATGCCTTGGAAAAGGCCGCGAGAGCCCGGGCAAGGCGGGCTCTCGCGAAAGAACAGCTCAGGTCGGGCGAACTCAGCATCGCCCGGCTGATCAAGTCGGCGCAGACTGACGAGGCCATCGCGCGCATGCGTGTTTCCGAGCTCATCGAGGCTGTCCCGGGCATTGGCCCGGTCCGTGCAGCGGCCATCATGGCGGAGATCGGAATCGCCCCTTCACGCAGGCTCCGGGGCCTGGGAATTCACCAGTCCCGGTCGCTGATAGATTTTATGGAAGACAAATACAGCGTTTGAACAAATACAGCGTTTGAAGAACTGCAGCCCTCCACGAAGGACGATGTGAGCAAGAATCCGGGACTGACCGTCCTCGCAGGCCCCACTGCCGTTGGCAAGGGAACAGTATCCACGTATATCCGGGACAATTACCCCGAGGTCTGGCTGTCGGTTTCAGCCACCACCCGTGCTCCGCGGCCGGGGGAGAAGGACGGTGTCCACTACTACTTCAAGTCCGCCGAAGAATTCGACGCGCTTGTTGAGGACGGCCAGTTGCTTGAGTGGGCCGTCGTCCATGGAAGGAACCGCTATGGCACGCTGCGCAGCACCGTGGATGCTGCCATCGCCGAAGGCAGGTCGGTGCTGCTGGAGATCGATTTGCAGGGCGCCCGCCAAGTCAAGGCCGCGGTTCCGGACGCCAAATTCGTGTTTCTCGCTCCGCCCAGCTGGGACGAAATGGTCCGCCGCCTGGTGGGACGCGGCACCGAAACCCCGGAGGAACAGCAGCGACGGCTGGAAACCGCTAAACTGGAACTTGCCGCTGAACCGGAGTTTGACCACACCGTCATCAATGACGACGTACGCCGGGCAGCGGACGAGCTTGTTTCACTCATGGGGCTTACCCCGCACCAGCGCTAAGCGCTAGCACTTGTCAGCCCGTTAGAATTTGGAGAATTCGTGTCCACGAACCTTGAAGGCATCATCAACCCGCCGATCGACGAGCTGCTTGCTGCTGCCGATTCAAAGTACGGCCTGGTGATTTTCGGCGCCAAGCGCGCGCGCCAGATCAACGCGTACTACGCCCAGCTGCACGAGGGCCTCTTCGAATACGTCGGCCCGCTGGTCGACACGAAGCTCAACGAGAAGTCGCTTTCCATCGCGCTGCGCGAGATCAACGAAGGCCTGCTGGTTTCCACTCCCATCGAGCCCGCAGAGTAAAACAGACTGCCTGTTGACGGAGGTCACGTGCGCATAGTCCTCGGAGTCGGGGGAGGGATCGCAGCCTACAAGGTTGCATCGCTCCTCCGGCTTTTTACTGAGGCCGGACACAACGTCACGGTCATCCCCACCGAGGCGGCCACCCGGTTTGTCGGCGTGGCTACGTGGGAGGCCCTCTCGGGCAACCCGGTGAGCAACAGCGTCTTTGACGACGTCGAGATGGTCAATCATGTCCGTCTCGGTCATGAGGCGGATCTCATCGTGGTCGCCCCGGCGACCGCCGACCTGCTGGCCAAGGCAGCAACCGGCCAAGCAGGGGATCTGCTGACCAATACACTCCTCATGGCCCACGGACCCGTGCTTTTCGCTCCCGCAATGCACACCGAAATGTGGCACAACCAAGCCACCCAGGCGAACGTGGAAACACTGCGCAGCCGGGGCATTACCGTCCTGGAACCGGCAGTGGGCCGGCTTACCGGCGCGGACTCCGGACCAGGCAGGCTGCCCGAGCCGGAAGCGATCTTCGCAGCCGCCATGGCTTTGGTCGACGCCTCAGCGCCCTCAACCAGGCTCCCTGGCCCGAAACCCCTGGCCGGACGGACCATCACGATTTCCGCCGGCGGCACCCGGGAAGCCCTGGATCCGGTCCGGTTCCTTGGGAACAGGTCCTCCGGCAAGCAGGGTGTTGCGCTGGCCGCCGCGGCCCTTGACGCCGGCGCCCATGTCAGGTTCCTCGCTGCGCACATGGACGTCCAGGTACCTGCGGGCGTCGAATTGATCCAGGTTGAATCCGCATTGGAGCTCCGCGACGCCGCGCTGGAAGCCGCCGTCGGCTCCGACGTCGTGATCATGGCCGCCGCCGTCGCGGATTTCCGCCCCGCCGAGGTTTCCGGCACGAAAATCAAGAAGGTCAACGGCAACGACGCCCCCGTGGTGCGCCTTGTGCAAAACCCTGACATCCTGCACGAGCTGGTGGTGCGCCGCGACTCTGAGGCATCCTCCCAGTTGATCGTCGGGTTTGCGGCCGAAACCGGGGACGAGGACGGCAACGTCCTGGAGCACGCCACCGCCAAGCTCAAACGCAAAGGCTGCGACCTTTTGGTGGTCAACCAGGTCGGCGTCGGGCGCGTGTTCGGCCAGGACCAGAATTCTGTGATCATTCTCTCCGCCCATGGCGCGGCGGCGCAGTCGGCGGCAGGTTCCAAATCCGACGTCGCTGCCGTTGTCATTGACCGCATCAGCACCGAACTGAGCAGAGTACGCCCGGCCACCTAGGCCTCCGGCGAGCCCCATTCCTTAGCTGGTCCATCCTTAGCATAGGGACATACGGCGGAAGCCGGTCGCCCCCAACCGAGTAAGGTAGTCGAGTGACTTTACCGCTGCACCATGAATCCCACGGCATCCCGTCCAAGCTCCGGCTCTTCACTTCAGAGTCGGTCACGGAAGGGCACCCGGACAAGATCTGCGACCAGATCAGCGACGCCATCCTCGATGCGCTCCTGGCGGCAGACCCCGAGTCGCGCGTGGCTGTTGAGACCATGGCCACCACGGGCTTGGTGCACGTGGCCGGTGAAGTCACCACTGATGCGTATGTTGAAATCCCGCAGATCGTCCGCGAGACCATTCTCGGAATCGGTTACGACTCGTCCGCCAACGGCTTCGACGGCGCCCGTTGCGGCGTGTCTGTCTCCATCGGACAGCAGTCCAACGACATCGCAGGCGGCGTCTTCAATTCGCTCGAAGCCCGCGAAGGCCGCCAGGAGGACGACTACGACCTCCAGGGCGCCGGCGACCAGGGCATCATGTTCGGCTACGCGAGCGACGAGACCCCCTCCTACATGCCGACGCCGATTTGGCTCGCCCACCGGCTCTCCGAGCGTCTCACCGAAGTCCGCAAGAGCGGCGAGCTGGCCTACTTGCGCCCTGACGGCAAGACCCAGGTGACGGTTGGGTACGACCGCGACCGTCCGGTTTCCGTTGAGACGGTGGTCATTTCCAGCCAGCACGCCGAAGGTACCCACCTCGATCGCTTGCGCGCCGATCTCGCCTCGCACGTGATCGACCCCGTCCTGGCTGTGTCCAACCTGGACATCTCCCACGTCGCGAATATCCTGAACCCTGCCGGTGCCTTCGTCATCGGCGGCCCGGTCGGCGACGCCGGGTTGACAGGACGCAAGATCATCGTTGACACCTACGGCGGCATGGCCCGCCACGGCGGCGGTGCCTTTTCCGGCAAGGATCCGTCGAAGGTGGACCGTTCGGCGGCCTACGCGATGCGCTGGGTAGCGAAGAACGTCGTAGCAGCAGGCTTGGCCAAGCGGGCCGAAATCCAGATCGCCTATGCCATCGGCCAGGCGCGTCCGGTGGGCACCTATGTTGAAACCTTCGGTACCGAGACTGTTGACCCGGCCAAGATCAGCGAAGCGATTGCGGAGATCTTCGACCTCCGTCCGCGCGCCATCATCGACGCCCTCGACCTCAAGCGCCCCATCTACGCAAAGACCGCTGCGCATGGCCACTTCGGCCGCGAAGAGCCGGATTTCACGTGGGAACGACTGGACCGCGTGGACGAACTGAAGGAATTCTTCAACGCCTGACCGGGCTGCGCCAAGGCTTCGACTGCCGGGGACCCGATTGTCGGTGGTGTGTGTTTGGCTTGACCCAAGAGCCGAACCAGGGAGGTGGCAAGCATGAGCGATGGTTCATTGCTTCCGTTTGCCGTGGCCTCGCCGTCGGCGTCCCATCAGCCGTCCTTGTTGCAGGGCTTCCCCTCGCGCGGGAGCGACGCCGACGGGCCACCCCTGGCGGCCAGCGATCCGGTGGCCCGGGTGTTGATCGAATCATCCTTGCCGCATCTCGACAGGTCTTTCGACTACAGCGTCCCGGCCGAGTTGGACGGGACCGCTCTCCCAGGCGTCCGGGTCAAAGTCCGCTTCAGCGGCCAGGAACTCAACGGCTACGTCCTGGAGCGCACGGAATCCTCGGAAGCCGGACATGCCCTGACTCCGCTTCTCAAGGTGGTCTCGGCCGTCCCGGTGCTGACACCGGCGTTGCTGGAGCTCGCCTCCAGCGTCGCTGCCCGCTACGCCGGGACGCTCAGCGACGTCCTCCGTACCGCCATTCCGCCCCGCGTCGCGCGGCTGGAGAAGCAGCTCCTGTCCGGCGATTCCCTCCTGGACGGGCTGGACGAACCGGACACCTCGGACAAGCCGGACACGCCGGACGGGCACGGCGGGGCTGCCCAAGGCTCCGCGTCCCCGGGCACCGCTTCGCAAGCCCAAGCGGCGTGGGCTTCCTACACCAACGGGGCGCCCTACTTGCAACACCTGGCCGGAGGTGGCTCACCCCGTGCCGTCTTGACTGCGACACAGGGTTTTGGAGCGGCCGGCTGGCCCGGGCTTGTGGCGTCTGCCGTCGCGGCAGTCCGCTCCTCAGGGCGGGGCGCCGTCGTCGTCGTGCCCGACTACCGTGATCTCGACCGCATGGAAGCGGCCCTGCGCGCTGTCCTGCCGGCGGGGGACGTCGCGCGGTTGACGGCCGACGACGGCCCGACCCCGCGGTACCGAAGCTACCTTCGGCTCCTCAGCGGCGCCGCAAAGGTGGCAGTCGGCACCCGCTCGGCAGCTTACGCTCCCGTGGAGGACTTGGGACTGGTGGTGTGCTGGGACGACGGCGACGACCTCCACATTGACCAGCGCGCCCCTTACGCCCACACCCGGGAAGTCCTGCTCTTGCGTTCGGAACAGGAATCAGCGGCGTGCCTCATGGCTGCGCATAGCCGGAGCACCGAACTTCAGCGGCTTGTCGAGGGCGGCTGGGCCGTGCCAGTGGAAGCCCCCCGGCCGGTGGTCCGCGCCAGCACGCCCCGGGTGCTCAATACAGCGGACAGCTTCGAACAGGAACGCGACCCCCTGGCAAAGATTGCACGCTTGCCCGGCGCCGCCTGGCGGGCGGCCAAAGAGGGCCTGGAGCGCGGACCTGTCCTGGTGCAGGTGGCCCGGGCCGGCTACGCCCCGTCCCTTGTCTGCGAGGATTGCCGCGAAACCGCCCGGTGCAACAACTGCCAGGGACCCCTCGCAATCGCAGGCCAATCGGCTATGCCGCAATGCCGTTGGTGCTCCACTCCCGCCCCGGAATGGCGTTGCCGCCATTGCGGCGGAGTCCGGCTCCGCAGGGGCGCCGCCGGAGTGCTGCGGACCGCGGAAGAACTCGGCAGGGCTTTTCCAGGCAAAGCCGTCGTGACGTCGTCCGGGGACCAGGTCAAGGCCACGGTATCCGATGCCCGTGCACTGGTGGTGGCAACTGTGGGCGCTGAGCCGATCGCAAACGGCGGCTACGCGGCGGCGCTGCTCCTGGACGGCAATTCGCTCCTGCGCAGGGAAAACCTGCGTGCCGGTGAGGACACCGTACGGCGTTGGTTCAATGCGGCAGCCCTCGTGCGGCCCGCGAATGAAGGCGGGCTCGTAGTCATTACCGCGGACGACACAACCGCGACGGGCGCCCTGTTGCGCTGGGACCCTGCGGGATTCGCGTCCCGGGAACTGGCACTGCGGCAGGAACTCCAGCTACCGCCCGCAGTACGGATCGCGTCGGTGACGGGCAAACGGGCCGACGTCGTGCACTTCACCGAAAGCCTGGCTGAAAGCATCCAGCTCCGAACCGCGGGCCCCGCTCCGGTCTCCCTCACCCAGTCTGCGCAACATCCAGCACAGCGGGAGGGCGAACCGGACGTCCGGACGCTGATCTTCATTCCCTACGCACAAGCAGCTGTTGCCACCCGTTCCATGCGGGCCGTCAAAGCCGCCAGTGCGGCGAAGCGCACCTCGGGACCAGTTCAATTGCGGCTCGACGGGGTGGATGTCCTCTAGCGCCGCTTACGGCTGCGCATCGCAACGATCTCTTCGGCCACGGCCAGGAGTTGGCGGGCCGATTCGTCCCAATTGAAGTGAGCTGCGCGTTCCACAGAGCGGCGTGAGCGCGCTTCCCAGAATTCCACATCTTCAAGGGTTTTGACTGCCGCGGCGAATTCGCCCGGCGATTCGGGGTGCACATAGCTCACGGCGTCCCCGCCGACCTCACGGAAAATGGGAGTGTCGCTGGCGATCACGGGAGTGCCAAGTGCCATCGCCTCCACCAGGGGCAGGCCATAGCCTTCCGCTTTGGACAGGCTGACGAGGGCGGTGGCCCGGAGCAGGAGGGAGTCGTATTCGGCATCCGTGACGCCGTTATGGAACTCGACGCGCGCTCCCGGCGGGACCAAAGGCTCCAGCTCGGCCCGGCGCTGCGGCGTGATCCTGCTGAGCAGATGCAGCGTGAATCCGGGCAATTCGGCCATTCCCTGGATCATGGTTTCCACATTTTTGTAGGGCATGAACGAGCCCATGTAGAGCAGGGATTTCTCGGCGCCGGCCGCGGGATCGCGCGGCGACTGGCCCGGCTGTGGTGCGTTGCCCACGATCCGGACCGGGCGGCGGGTCAACTTGAACTTCGCCATGAGCGACTCGGTGGTGTGGCTGATGGTGGCAACGACATCGGCCCGGTTAAGAAGCAATCGCTGCGGCCAATAGGCCTTGTGGTAGAGCCGCCAGAGCAACCGGACCGGTGGGGGCAGGAAGCCCGGAGGGGCCGGGTGCTCATAGTAGATGAGGTCGTGCAGGGTCAGGACCAGCCCGTACTTGCGGCCCCAGGTGCCCATGGTCTGCATCGGGCAAACCACAACGTCGGCCCCGAGCTTGTTGACTTCGCGGGCAACGAACAGTTCGCAGGGAGACAGCGGGCTGTTGATGTGAACGTAGGGGACATCCGGGAGGAGCGCCAACTGGCGCTTGTCGCTGATGAGCATGGTGACATCCGCGATCTTGGACGTCGCCGCTATGAGGCTCGATCCGTAGCGGCTGATCCCGTCATGATGGTCCGTGCGGGTGAAGCGGGCATCTATGACGATTTTCACGCGGGGTGTTCCTCCAGGAAGCTGCGGATAGCGGCGGCGGCCGGCGCCGGTGTCTCGTAGTGGATCAAATGCCCGACGTCGGGAATCACTTCCAGCGCACCGTCCGGCAGCATCTCCAACAACTTGTGCTGGTCCCGGAGCAGGGCGATCTCGTCTTTCTCGCCGGCCACCAACAACACGGGAAGGTCCAACTGCGCGGCCACCTCGGCTACATGGCTGGACACTGAAGCCCGGAACGACTCCAGGAGGCTCGCGCGGTCGGCGAACGCGGAGAAGTACGCATCGTGCTGGCCATGGACGAAGGCCCGGAGTTCCTTGTCCCGGGTCTTGGCCATCGCGGCGCTCATGACGCGGACAATGAGGCGGCTGCGCAAGACGGCGAGCCCCAGCCGGCGCGGGAGCTTGGCCGAGACCTGGTAGTACAGGACCGCCAGCTTGGTCATGAGCCCTTTGGGGCCCTCAAGCGCGGGAGCGGCGATGGGATTGACCAGGATCAACGGACGGATGGCTCCCGGGTTCGCGGCGGCAAAGTGGCTGGCGACAATGGATCCGAAGGAGTGCCCCAAGAGAACGGTGTCAGGTCCGAGGCCCAGGGCTGCCATGAAACCGGTGATGAACTTCCCGTACCGATCCACGGTGTGGGGGTCTCCGGCGAAAGGCTCCGAGCTGCCAAAACCGGGAAGGTCGGGCATGATGACACGCATTTCCGGCAGATGGTCTACGACACGGAGCAGGCCGTGGTGGTCGCCGCGGAAACCGTGGATGACCAGTATGGTCCGGGTAGCCGCGGTCACCTTGACCGGCTCGTAGCACCAATAGGCGACGTTGCTGCCGTCGAGGTCGATGTCGGAGGCACTCGTCCGGGCGGCCAATGCCTTGCTGAAGAACTCCCGTGGGGAGGCTGGTGCGGGTTCGGGGGAGTGGTTGGTGTCCACTTGTTCCATTCGGCAGGTCCTAGTTGACGTTGTCCGGGTGTGACCCGGTGCGGTGGTGGCGTTCGAGGGCGGCCAAGCCATCCATGTCGTCGGCATCGAGCTCGAAGCCGAAGACATCGAAGTTCTCCTGGATGCGTGCCGCGGTGCTCGCTTTCGGGATGACGATGTTTCCCAGCTGGAGGTGCCAGCGGATGATGATTTGGGCAGGTGTCTTTCCGTATTTGTCGGCGAGCGCCCGGACGGCCGGATCCTGAAGGACCTGGCCGCGGCCCAAAGGGCTCCACGCCTCGGTGCGGATGCGCAACTGCTCGTGGAGCGTGCGGAGCCGGGTCTGCTGCAACCATGGGTGCAGTTCAATCTGGTTCACGGCTGGAACCACTTCGGCTTTTTGCATGAGTGCTTCGAGATGGGCCGGCTGGAAGTTGGAGACTCCGATCGCGCGCACCCGGCCTTCGCGGTACAGGGTTTCCATTGCCCGGTAGCTTTCCTGGAACAGTCCGCGTTCCGCACAGGGCCAATGGATCAGGTAGAGGTCGACGTAGTCGAGGCCGAGATTGGCCATGGAGGCATCGAAGGCGCGGAGCGTGGAGTCGTAGCCTTGGTCATCGTTCCAGAGCTTGGTGGTGACAAAGACGTCTTCGCGGGAGAGACCGTGGGTGCCCTCCCCGGAGCCTCCCGTGTTGCTGTCCACGCCGGGCGGGGGTATGACCGCACTGCCGATGCCGCGGCCGACCCCGGTCTCATTGCCGTACATGGCTGCTGTATCGAAGTGCCTGTAGCCGGCACCGAGCGCAGTGGCGACCAAAGGGGTGGCGTCCGCCGGCGGCACCTTGTAAAGCCCGAACCCCAGCTGGTCAATCAAGACACCGTTGTTCAGACTGAGCCTAGGCGAGGGTTTCATAGCCAAGACTCTACCTACCTCGATGCCGGGAATGTTTCAGCGTCCTTCAATTATTCGCAGAAGGGCTGCCGAAACTGACAAGGCGCTTCGCCGTGGCCTCGTCCAGGATCAAATCCGTTGCCAGCCTCGCTTCGAGCGCTCCGCGAAGTCCGTTGATCTTGGACGCACCCGAGACGACGCAGATGCGGCGACGGACCTGCCGGAGTTGCTCATGGCTCGGGCCGGTGGACCGCTCGTTGAGGGTGATGCCGTCGGAAGAGCCGTCGGCGCGGAAGAAGACGGTGGCAACATCGCCCACGACGTCCGAGCTGGCCAGCAGGGACAGGTCCGTTTCATCGAGGTAGCCGCCTGCGTACACGTGGCTGGGGTAGTCCGAATGCACCGAGCCGACTCCGAAGATGGCGATGCTCATCCTGGCTTGGAGATCGAGCACGCGCTGGACGCTGCGCTCATTCCACATGGCGGTCTTCGTCGAGGCATGGTCGAAGAAGGCGGGCACTGGGAACTGTTCCACCCGCGCACCATAGGCGATGCCGAAACGGCGCATGATGTCGCTCGCGTAGGTGATGCCGGTGGTCTGCATGTTGCCGGCGCCGTTGAGCTGCACGATAGTGCTGCCGTGCGTGATCTTGCGCGTCAGGTGCCTGCTGACCGCGCTGATGGTCGCACCCCAGGCCACTCCGATGATGGCGTTGGAATCGACCAGGGGACCAATGGTCCGTGCGGCCTGCGTCGCCACCCGGTCAAGGGTTTCCGCCTCGTTCAAGGTGTCCAGGACCGGCACAACATGGACATCGACGCCGTAGTGGTTGCGGATCATACGCTCCAGTTCGGGAGCGGAATCCAGTGGACTGCGGATCTGGATCTGGACCAGTCCCGACTCGCGGGCCGAGGACAGCAGGCGGGACACCGTTGAACGCGAGGTCCGGAGTTCGCGGGCTATGGCGTCCATCGTGAGGTCCTGGAGGTAGTACATCTGTGCTGCCCGGAGGGCTTCTGAATGTCGTGATCGTGGCATCTCAATTCCGTTCTGCACGTTTGTGCAACTAGCTTGATTTCATTTTCCATTCCTTCGAAGAATAGTTGTGCAAGGTGCGACGTCAAGTGATGCAGCGCACACACCAAAGCCCAAGGGAGCAGTTTTGGGATACACCAGTAATTCCGGTTCCGCAGCAGGATCACCACGTCGGACCTCGGTTTCGGCACTCCGCGAACGGCCGCAAGCCCAGGTGCTGATCATCGGAGGCGGCATCAACGGCGTCGGAACCTTCCGCGATTTGGCACTCCAAGGCGTGGACGTCGCCCTCGTGGAACGCGGTGATTACTGCCAGGGCGCCAGCGGAGCCTCATCCCACATGATCCACGGCGGCATCCGCTACCTTGAGAACGGGGAATTCCGCCTCGTCCAGGAATCGGTGGTCGAGCGCAACCGGCTTTTGAAGATCGCACCCCACTACGTCAAGCCCCTGCAGACAACCATCCCCATCTTCAGCACCTTCTCCGGGATACTTTCCGCCCCCACGCGCTTCCTCACGCACAAGCAAGGCAAGCCGAAAGAACGCGGCGCCTTCCTCATCAAGCTCGGACTGAGCATGTACGACTTCTTCTCCCGCGATGGCGGCAGCGTCCCCCGCCATCAGTTCAGCGGCAGGCAGAAGGCCTTGGCTGAGTTGCCGAAGTTGCACCCCGGCATCAAATACGCTGCGACCTACTTTGACGCGTCCGTGCACAACCCGGAGCGCCTGACGCTCGATGTGCTGCAGGACGGCGAAAAGGCGGGCATCGGGAGCGGCTTGCCGGGCGGCAGCGCCCGGGCCAGCAACTACGTCTCCCTTCTCCCGACCGACCCCGCCGCCGAATCAGCCGGCCCGGCTGGCGCCGTTTTGCTGCGCGATGAACTTACAGGCGAGGAATTCAGCTTCCAGGCCGACGTGATCGTCAACACCACCGGTGCATGGGTTGACCTCACCAACGAGGCAATGGGTGCAGCGAGCCGCTTCATGGGCGGAACCAAGGGCTCCCACATTGTCCTGGACCACCCGGAGTTGCTCGCAGCTTGCGGCGGCCGCGAGATCTTCTTCGAACACACGGACGGGCGGATCGTCCTGATCTACCCGATGGGTGACCGTGTCCTGGTCGGCACCACCGACGTCGAGGCCGACATGGCCCAGGACGCCGTGTGCACCGAAGCCGAGATTGACTACTTCTTCGACCTCGTCGGCCACGTCTTCCCCTCCATCACGGTCGAGCGCAGCCATATCGTCTACAGCTTCGCCGGCGTCCGGCCGCTTCCGCGCCACGATGACACCCAGCCGGGTTTCGTATCCCGCGACTACCGGATCGAGCGAAGCGAGCGCAAAGCTTCCGGTGCTTCGGCCGCCGGTGACTTGACCGCCGCGGGCGGGAAGGCCGCCGTCGTACTGTCGTTGATCGGCGGAAAGTGGACCACCTTCCGGGCCCTCGCCGAACACCTGAGCAACGACGTCCTCCGGGAGCTGGGCATGGAGCGGAAGACCTCGACGGCGAAGCTCGCCATCGGAGGCGGGCTGGGCTTCCCGGACAGCGAAGACGGAATCCAGGACTGGGTCAAGAAGCACATGGCTCCCGGTCTCAGTGCCGATCGGGTCTCCGGCCTGCTGACCCGCTACGGCACCCGCGCCGAAGACGTCATTGCCTACCTCAAGGCGGGCGAGGATCGGAAACTGCGCTCCACGAACGAGCTCAGCGTCCGGGAGCTCGAGTTCATGGCCGTCAACGAACAGCTCGGACACCTTGTGGATGTCCTCATCCGCCGCACCTCGCTGGCCTTCCGCGGCCTGGTGACCGGGGAGCTTTTGAACGAAATCGCCGAAGTCCTCGCCGCGCAGCTTGGCTGGGACGCAACGAGGCGGGAGACCGAAATCCAGCATGCCCAGGAGGTGCTTCTGCGTTTTCATGGCGTGACTGTTCACAGCCTCGTCGCATGAACGTATTGTACGTCTCATCAGCTTGATTGTTCGGGCCCAGAAGCCCGGACACAAGGGTTGCGGTGTTCCGCTCCGTAAGGGAGGACCGCAACCGGGACGGCGCTAACAGACGCCGGCCCAACGGCCCCAACAAAACCTGCAGGGCTGACAACAGAAGAAAATGAGGAGTCAAAGATGTCTCTCGGAATTGTTTTCCTTTCCGAAGTGTTCGGAACCGGAATGCTTACCCTGCTCGGCTGTGGCGTCGTGGCAAACGTCGCGCTCAAGGGCACGAAGGGTAACAGCGGCGGGTTCCTGATGGTGAATTTTGGCTGGGGCATCGCAGTATTTGCCGGCGTATATGTAGCCGCCATGTCCGGTGCGCACCTGAATCCGGCCGTGACGCTCGGTCTCTTGGTTGACGGCAAGGCCGAGTTCGCCCCGGGGGTGGCCGTGAGTGCGGCATCCACGTTCACCTACTTCGGTGGAGAACTGCTCGGCGCCTTCCTTGGCGCTGTCTTCGCCTGGCTCGCCCACAAGCAGCACTTCGACGCCGAGCCATTGGCAGCCAGCAAGCTCGCCGTATTCTCCACGGGACCGGCCATCCGCTCGTACCCCTGGAACCTCGTCACCGAAATCATCGCAACGTTTGTGCTGGTCTTCGTGATCCTGACCTTCGGCGGCACCCCCTCCGGCTTGGGCCCGCTCGCGGTGGCATTGCTCGTCGTCGGCATCGGCGCCTCCCTTGGCGGACCGACCGGCTACGCGATCAACCCCGCCCGTGACCTCGGACCGCGTATCGCCCACGCTATTTTGCCGATCAAGGGCAAGGGCTCCAGCGACTGGGCCTACTCCTGGGTTCCGATCGTCGGCCCGCTCCTGGGCGGAACCATCGCAGGACTCGTCGCCCACTCCATACCGATCATGGCAACCGTCGCCAAGTAGCAACCGCTCAGCACCTATCCCGCATCCACACCAAAGCAAGCAGACAAGGACGTCAAAATGTCGCAATACGTCATCGCCATTGACCAGGGAACCACCAGCTCGCGTGCCATCGTGTTCGATCACTCAGGCAACATTGTCTCCACCGGCCAGATGGAGCACGAGCAGATCTTTCCCCAGGCCGGTTGGGTAGAGCACAACCCAGTGGAGATCTGGGACAACGTCAGGGAGGTCGTCGGCTCTGCGTTGTCCAAGGCCAACCTGACGCGGCACGACATCGCTGCCGTCGGCATCACCAACCAGCGCGAAACCACCGTTGTGTGGGACAAGAACACGGGTGAGCCGATCTACAACGCCATCGTCTGGCAGGACACGCGCACACAGCCCATCGTCGACGAACTGGCACAGGACGGCGGCCCCGAGCGCTTCAAGCAAAAGGTAGGCCTGCCCTTGGCCACCTACTTCTCCGGCACCAAGATCAAGTGGATCCTGGACAACGTCGAAGGTGCGCGGGCCAAGGCCGAAGCCGGGGACCTCATCTTCGGCAACACCGACTGCTGGGTCCTGTGGAACCTGACAGGCGGCGTGGACGGTGGCGTGCACGCCACGGACGTCACCAACGCCTCGCGCACCATGTTCATGGACCTCGACACCTTGCAATGGGACCAGGACATTCTGGACGCATTCGGCGTGCCGGCGTCGATGATGCCAGCCATCAAGTCCTCCTCCGAGGTCTACGGCACGGTGCACACCTCGCAGCTGCTGCGCGAAGTGCCCGTCGCAGGCATCCTGGGCGACCAGCAGGCGGCAACCTTCGGCCAGGCGGCTTTCGAGCCCGGCGAAGCCAAGAACACCTACGGCACCGGCTGCTTCCTGATCTTCAACACAGGCGAAGAAATCGTCCACTCGAAGAACGGCCTGCTGACCACGCTCGGCTACAAGCTGGGCGACGCCAAACCGCACTACGCGCTGGAGGGTTCCATCGCCGTCACGGGTTCACTGATCCAGTGGCTGCGCGACAACCTTGGCTTGATCAGCACCGCTCCTGAGGTGGAGACGCTGGCGGCCGGCGTAGAAGACAACGGCGGCGTGTACATCGTGCCCGCGTTCTCGGGCCTGTTTGCCCCGTACTGGCGCGCCGACGCCCGCGGAGCCATCGTTGGCCTGACCCGCTTTGCCAACAAGGGCCACATCGCCCGCGCGGCCCTGGAGGCCACCGCTTTCCAGACCCGCGAAGTGCTCGACGCCGTCAACGCGGACTCGGGCGTTCCGCTGACCGAGTTGAAGGTCGACGGCGGCATGGTCGCCAATGAGGCGCTCATGCAGTTCCAGGCCGACATCCTGGGCGTGCCCGTGGTCCGCCCGAAGGTCGTGGAAACCACAGCCCTGGGCGCTGCCTACGCGGCCGGCCTCGCCGTCGGCTTCTGGAAGGACCTCGGCGAGCTTAGCGCCAACTGGAACGAGGACAAGCGCTGGGAGCCACAGCTGGACGACGCCGAGCGGGACCGCCAGATGCGCCTGTGGAAGAAGGCTGTCACCAAGTCGATGGATTGGGTGGACGAGGACGTTAAGTAGCTCCGGCCTCTCCTAAAGGTCCCGCCTCGCCCCGAAAAGGGGCCGGTAACTCCCGCCCGCCCGCTTCGCGGTGCCCACCACACCATGGCGGGGAGTCTCCGGCCCCTTTTCTCTGTGCCCCAACCCACCGACCGTTCAGTGTTACTTGGGACAATGAACAGGGTAAGGTGGCTTTATGCGTGCGATCCTTCTGCTTAGCTAGCCGCCCGGTATACGTCGATCTAGAGCATCGCGAACCGAGCGGCCGCCCCTCCTTGCCGAGGGGCTTTTGTGTGTCCGGGACCTTCCGGGGCCCGGAGCAGGAGGCAAAACCGTCATGGAAGAACAGAAGAGGGCAGCAGTGAGCGTTCAGCCGGAGACAGAAACCGGAGCACAGTCAACAGTGGCAGGCGAGACGCCCGAGGAGGGTGTCTACAGCTTCGCCTCGATGGAGGCCAAGTGGCCGCAGGTCTGGGAAGACCTCAAAGTCTTCACTCCGCTTGACGACGGCTCCCGCGAGCGGCGCTATGTCCTGGACATGTTCCCCTACCCTTCAGGCGACCTCCACATGGGCCACGCCGAGGCCTTCGCGATGGGCGACGTCGTCGCGCGGTACCTCCGCCAGAAGGGTTTCGACGTCCTGCACCCCATCGGTTGGGACTCGTTCGGCCTGCCGGCAGAGAATGCCGCCATCAAGCGCAACGCCCACCCCAGCGAGTGGACCTACGCCAACATCGATACGCAGGCAGCATCGTTCAAGCGTTACGCGATCTCTGCCGATTGGTCCCGCAGGCTGCACACTTCGGACCCGGAGTATTACCGTTGGACCCAGTGGCTGTTCAAGCGCTTCTACGAGCGCGGGCTGGCCTACCGCAAGGATTCCCCGGTCAACTGGTGCCCGAAGGACCTGACCGTCCTGGCGAACGAACAGGTAGTCAACGGCGCGTGCGAACGCTGCGGGACGCCTGTCACGAAGAAGTCATTGAACCAGTGGTACTTCAAGATCACCGAGTACGCCGACCGTTTGCTGGATGACATGTCCGAGCTCCAGGGGCACTGGCCCGAGCGTGTGCTGGCAATGCAGCGCAACTGGATCGGCCGGTCCGAGGGCGCACACGTCCGTTTCGTCATCGAAGCCACGGAAAGCCGCGCCGAGCGCGAAGTGACTGTCTTCACCACCCGCCCGGACACCCTGTACGGGGCAACGTTCTTCGTTGTCGCCGCGGATGCGCACATGGCGCTGGACCTGGTCACGCCCGAACACCACGACTCCCTCATGGCCTACCGCGAGAAGGTCAAGGCCCTGTCTGACATCGAGCGCCAGTCCACTGAGCGCGAGAAGACCGGTGTGTTCACCGGCCGCTACGCCGTCAACCCGCTCAACGGTGAAAAACTGCCCGTGTGGGCAGCCGACTATGTGCTCGCCGACTACGGCACAGGCGCCATCATGGCAGTGCCCGCGCACGACCAGCGCGACCTCGACTTCGCCCGCGCGTTTGACCTGCCGGTGCGTCCGGTCCTGAACACCGGAGGGGAAGACCCGGCGGAAACCGGCATCGCGACTGCCGGCGAGGGCACCCTGATGAACTCCGGCGAACTGGACGGTTTGTCCAAGGCCGAGGCCATCCCGGCAGCCATCGACATCCTGGAGAAGCTGGGCACGGGGGAGAAGTTCGTGAACTTCCGCCTGCGCGACTGGCTCCTGAGCCGCCAGCGCTTCTGGGGTACCCCGATCCCCATCATCCACTGCGCCGAATGCGGCGAGGTGCCGGTGCCGGACGATCAACTGCCTGTCCGGCTACCGGAAGACCTGCGCGGCGAGGCACTGTCTCCCAGGGGCACGTCTCCTCTCGCCGCGGCCCTGGAATGGGTCAACGTCGAGTGCCCCAACTGCGGACGCGCCGCCCAGCGCGACACGGACACCATGGACACGTTCGTTGACTCGTCCTGGTACTTCCTGCGCTTCGTTTCCCCGCACTACACCGAGGGACCGTTCGATCCGGCCAAGATCAACGACTGGATGCCGGTCGGCCAGTATGTGGGCGGCGTCGAGCACGCCATCCTGCACTTGCTCTACGCCCGCTTCTTTACCAAGGTCATCCACGACATGGGCCTGCTCGCCGCGGACGAGCCCTTCAGCGCCCTGCTCAACCAGGGGCAGGTCCTCAATGGCGGCAAGGCCATGAGCAAGTCCCTCGGCAACGGCGTGGACCTTGGCGAGCAACTGGACAAGTTCGGCGTCGACGCCGTCCGCCTGACCATGGTCTTTGCCTCCCCGCCCGAGGACGACGTCGACTGGGCCGACGTCTCGCCGTCGGGCTCTGCGAAGTTCCTTGCCCGTGCCTGGCGCCTTGGCCAGGACGTCGCAAGCGAGCCCGGCGTCGATGTCTCCGCCGGTGACCGCGCGCTGCGCACCGTGACCCACAGGACCATCGCCGACGCCGCTGAGCTGTTGGACAACAACAAGTTCAACGTCGTGGTGGCCAAGCTGATGGAGCTGGTCAACGCGACCCGCAAAACCATCGATTCCGGTGCCGGTGGCGCAGACCCCGCCGTCCGTGAAGCCGCCGAGGCCGTCGCTGTCATCTTGAGCCTCTTCGCGCCGTACACGGCCGAGGACTTGTGGAACCAGCTGGGCCACCCGGCCTCCGTGGCGAACGCCGGCTGGCCCTCCCACGATCCGTCGCTTCTTGTCCAGGACACCGTGACGGCCGTCGTGCAGGTACAAGGCAAGGTCCGCGACCGCTTGGACGTCTCCCCGGACATCGGTGAGGACGCCCTGCGCGAGCTCGCCCTCGCCAGCGACAACGTGCAGCGGGCACTCGATGGCCGCGGCATCCGTACGGTGATCGTGCGCGCGCCTAAACTGGTCAACATCGTCCCGGCATAGCCGGGAAACGGCCGCCGGCGCTTGCCGGCGGCCGGCCACCAGCTCCAGGAGGATCCCTTGACGGACCGCGAACCACCCGCTTGGTTGTGGCTCAAGGAACGTTTGGCCCGCCTGCGCCAGTCCACGACGCCGGGCCGCGCCGGAACTGAGCCGGCGCCTGTCGCCGTGCGTACCGCCGTCGTCACCGACTCTGCGGCCGCGCTCCCCGCCGAATGGGTCAAGGCGTTCGTTGCCGACGGCCGCCTCGCCGTTGTGCCGATGCCCGTCCTGGTGGGCGAAGAGATCTACGGCGAGGGGGAGGACGACATCACCCAGACCCTCGCGCTGGCCTTGGCGGCGGGATCGCCCGTGAAGACCTCCAGGCCGTCACCCGGCCAGTTCGAACAGGCCTATCTCGCCGCCCAGGACCGCGGTTTCGAAGCCGTCGTCTCCATCCACATTTCCGCCGGGCTGTCCGGCACCGCGGACGCCGCAAGGCTGGCTGCGCAACGCGTCTCGATCCCCGTCGAGGTCGTCGACTCCCGCACCGTGGGAATGGCGCAAGGCATGGGTGTCCAAAGCGCGCTGGTTGCCGCCGCAGACGGCCGTTCCGCAGCCGATGTCCGTCGCTTTGCCGAGGAGCGGTTGGGCCGCACCAAGGTCTACTTCTACGTGCCGAGCCTTGAGCAGCTCCGGCGCGGCGGCCGAATCGGAACTGCTGCGTCTTGGCTCGGAACAATGCTGTCCATCAAGCCGATCCTCGCGGTCGACGGCGGCAAGATCGTACCGCTCGAGAAAGTGCGCTCGGCCGCTAAAGCCGTTGCCCGGCTTGAAGAAATCGTTGCCGCCGACGTCAATTCCCGGCCAGTAGGGCAATCGCGGCTCGCCGTGCATCACTTTGGCAACCAGGCAGAGGCAGAGCGGCTCGCGGCCCGGCTCGGAGAGAATCGCCCCGGTTGCCCGCCGGCGCAGATCAGCGCCCTGCCTGCCGTCCTCGCGGCCCATGCCGGGCTCGGCGTTTTGGCCGTGGTTGTCGGAGAAAGCAGTACCCCTGGCGCCACGACGCACCCAGCGCGGAACCACCCCCTAGCCTCGGGCTAGGTGCGCAGGCCCCGAGCGGCGGACTTATTTTGTCAGAGCCTCCTGGCAGAGTGTTTCCATGGAAGTGATCGGATACTTCGACAAGCGGCAGGGCCTTGCGTCCCTCGGGCTTTCCGGAGTGTCCCGGCGTGCCCGTGTTCCGCATCTTGCCGGGGTTCCGGGCGCGTCCCGGGAGCGGTGGCGTTGCCGGATCCGCCCGACCTTGGGGGCCGGGGCGGGCGGCAGGCCGCGTTGGAGGGGGCCGTGGCGGCGCTGAGGTCGCTGACGGACAAGGCGGCCGACGACGTCGGAGTCCTGGGTCTCGAAGAGGCTGTCGCGTTCGCGTCCGGGGTGGAGGAACTCTCCCGGGCCCTGGATTATCTCCAGCTGCTCGCCGCAGCCGGGCTGGACACGGCCCGGAACGATGAACCCGCCGCCCGGCCCGGCTGGACCACAGGCTGGGCCGCCGACGCGGGGAGTGAGTCCGGGACGGACACAGCCTCCGGCGCGGTGGAGGAGAGCGCCTCCGGCGCGGTGCAGGGGAGTGTCAGCGGGGAGTTCCGGTCCACGGCCGAGCATCTGCGGTCGTTGCTGCGGATCAGTGCCGCCGAGGCCAGGCGCCGGCTCGCGCTGGCCCGGGAGCTGCTGCCGGGCCGGGGCCTCACCGGGCATACGGTCCCTGCCCGGCACGGGGAAACCGGCGCGGCGCTGGCGTCCGGGACGATCGGCACCGGTGCGGCCGGGATCATCACGATGGCCGTGGCGAAGGTGCGTCCGCTGTGCGCCCCGGAGAAGGCCGCGGAAATGGAACACGCCCTGGCCCGGACCGCGGCGGAAAACGACCAGGACTTCCTGGCCCGGGTTGCCCGGCGCTGGGTCGAGGCGATCGACCAGGACGGCCCCGAACCGTCCGGGGAATCCCTGCGCCACCATCAAGGGGCGTTCCTGCGCCGTCCCAAGCACGGGCTCGCGCACGTGGAGATCTTCGCCACCGCCGAACAATACGAACACCTGCTCACCGTCATGAACACCGCCGCCAACCCCCGCACCCGCACACCCCAAGGCACAACACCCAGCGACACCGAACCCCGCAGCACGGTTCCCGCCTGCGCGGAACCATCCGGCGGTTCCTTCACCGATTCCTCCGGGGAGGCGGCGGAGAATGCCGGGCCGCTGGACCGGCGGTCGAGGGCGCAGAAGCTCCTGGACGGCTTGATCGGCGCCTGCCGGCTCGCCCTGGCCACCGGGTCCCTGCCCGCCACCGGCGGCCACCGCCCGCAGATCCTGGCCACCATCGACCACCGAGACCTCTTCCCCCAAGACAGCCCGGATCCACAGTCCGGGCAATCCTCGAAGTCCAGGCAAGTTTCACGGCCCGGGCAGCCTGCCCTGTTCAGCCGGCCCCGGCGGGACGGCGGTACCGGGTCCTTCACGTTCACCGGCCCCGTCCCGGCGGGGACGTTGCGGAAGATCGCCTGCGACGCGGACATCATCCCCGTGGTCCTGGGCGGCGAGGGCAAGGTCCTGGACATCGGACGGGCCTCACGGGTCTTCCCGCCGCATATCCGCAAGGCCATCACGGCCCGGGACAAGGGCTGCGCTTTCCCCGGATGCACCATGCCGGCCCCGTGGTGCGAGGCCCACCACATCGAGTACTGGTCCCGGGGCGGACCCACCAGCACCGCGAACGGGACCTTGCTCTGCAGCCATCACCACCACCTGATCCACAAGGAAGACTGGCACATCCAGGTCCGCAACGGCATCCCCTGGTTCATCCCGCCACCCCACACCGACCCGCACCGGAAACCCCGAAGAAACCACTACTTCCAAATATGAGCCCGGAGTTGGCCGGTCCTGCCCACTGATCCTCCACAGGCACTCTGCGGCGCCCCTGTCCACATAGCGCCGGTCCGGGCTGCTGCTGCGGGTCCGGACGTTCTACGCTCGTGGATATGCCACGCAGGAACCGAGCCTCACCCGCGGACGATGCTGCGAGTGCCGCCCGGCTCCGATTCGCTGCTCGTCTTGCACCACCGCCGGACCAGGAGGCGGGCGCGCAGCTGAGCCACGACAGCAAAGCCGACCCTTTGCTTCCGTTGCAAACGTTGATGACATCCGGCTCGGGTATGGCCGATGCGGGCGCGCAGTCAGGCACCGAGGACTTGTCCGAAGCAGCAGGACCTCCATCGCGGCTTCGGTGGCGCACACCGTGGCGCGTGGCCGTGTTGTTGGCTTTGCCTTGCTTGGTGCTGGTGGTCTGGTTCTTCTGGCAGTCCTGGTCCGGGCAGCCGACGACCGCGCCGCTGGTCCGAAGTTCACATGCGGGAGCAACTCCAGAAGCGGGTGCGGGAAGTAAAGGCGGTGTCAACGAGGCTCCGGAACCAGAGAAGGGGGCCCAACTGCTGACCGTCCATGTTGCCGGTGCGGTGAAAAGTCCCGGGATCGTCAGGGTGCCCGCCGGAGCACGGGTGTTTGACGCAATCGCCGCTGCCGGCGGTGCGGATCCTGCAGCCCATCTGGACAGCCTGAACCTTGCGGCTGTGGTGCAGGACGCCGCGAAGATCCATGTCCCACGGACGGGGGAGGCGGCTCCGTCACAGCCCGTGGGGCCAGCAGGCGGCGCTCCAACAGCCGGCGGTACGGGAGCAGGGACTTCTGCCAGCGGAAAAGTGAATCTCAACACCGCAACCGCTGAAGAGCTCGATACCTTGCCGAAGGTCGGCCCCGTCCTGGCCAAGCGCATCGTCGAATGGCGGCAGCAACACGGCCCGTTCGCTTCCGTGGAGGACCTCGATGCCGTGGATGGTGTCGGTCCGAAGCTGATGGAATCGCTTCTGCCGTTGGTGACGGTTTAGGGTGCGTGGGGTCAATGCCGGTCCGGGCCGGGTGGACCTTCGGCTGGCCCCCTCTGCCGTTCTCACGTGGGCTGTTTCTGTTGCGGCCGCCTATCTACCTTCGCTGTGGACGGGAGTCGTGTGCTCGGCTTTGGCCGCAGCTGCGTGTCTCCTTTTCGCCGCCCGGGCCGCGGCCCCTCGAAGCCTGAGGACGTTTCCCGCGACTTTGGCAGTCGCTTGCTTGTTCGGAGCGGCCGTGGCCGCCCACGCCGCAGCGGAAGCCGGCCAGCGCCAGGACGGTCCGGTTGCCGACGCCGCGGCGGCGCGCGACTCGGTTGTCATCCACGTGTTGATCGTGGGTGATCCTAGCGAACTAGGCACGGACTCACGTGGATCGGGACGGTGGGCAGTACCCGCCGAAGTAATCGATATTGCGGCCGACGGCATGCTCATCCGCTCCCGCACAAGAATTCTGCTGACCGGAGGCGAAGGCTGGGACCAAGTCGTCACGGGACAGGAGGTTAGAACCGCCGGCAAACTGAAGCCAGCAAAACCAGGACAAGTCGAGGCCGGTGTTCTTGCCGCCGCCACTCCACCCATGCGGCCGGACAAACGGCACAAGCCGGAAGCACCTGGAAACATTCCCCAGGGTCCGGCGCAATTGAAAAAACAATTCCGCTCCGCCACTGAATGGTTGCGCGGCGACGCGGCCGGACTCCTGCCCGGAATGGTCACGGGCGACACCACGGGCTTGGACGAAGGCCTGGAGGCGGCGATGAAGACCACCGGCACCACCCACCTCACGGCGGTCAGCGGCGCAAACTGCAGTCTCATTCTTGGCGGCCTGGTGCTTTTGGCCAGGACCTCCCGGCTTGCCAGGGGAGTGGCGGCCATGGTGGCCCTTGGTGGTTTGGCGGGCTTTGTCATGATGGTCGGGCCGGACGCGAGCGTCCTGAGGGCGGCGGTCATGGGTGCTATCGGCCTCAGCGCGCTAAGTAGCGGCCGGCAGGGCCGGAGCCTTGGCTTTCTCTGCCTCGCCGTGACTGGCCTTCTCATCCTGGATCCCTCACTCGGTACGAGCATCGGGTTTCTCTTGTCTGTCCTCGCCACCCTGGGAATTGTCCTGTTGGCACGACCCATCGCCTCTTGGGCACCAGCATGGGTGCCTTCCTGGCTGGCGTCCGCCGTCGCCGTTCCCTTGGCCGCGCAGCTTCTGTGCAGCCCGGTCATCGTGGCCTTGCAACCGCAGTTCTCCAGCTACTCACTGCTGACGAACATCGCAGTTGCCCCCTTTGTCGCACCCGTGACCATCCTGGGAACCATTGCGGTTCCCCTCGTTCCGTTACTTCCGTGGCTTGCAATTGTTCCGATAGCCGTTGCCGGGGTCAGCTCGGCAATGGTGGCGGGAATCGCCAGGTTTTTCGCAGGACTTCCGGGAGCGGCCCTGCCGTGGCCGGAAGGTCCCGCGGGAATCGCCACCATGATTCTCTGGTCTGTCGTGACCGTCCTGATGCTGTGGCTGGTCCTGCATCCGGTCTGGGCGGGCTCCGCCGTACTGTCGTTGCACCGCCGCTTGGTATTCCTTATAGCCGCCGCGGAGTCCGCTGTCCGTCACTGCCGGACCGATGGCCATTCCGCCGGCTCGCCGCCGCCCGGTGTGCGGGTCGCAGGGTTGAGGAACACCGCCCGGGACGCTGCACGTGGGAGACTGGGACCAAAGCAAAACCCTTCTGGAAGGAAGCAACATTGGCTGCTGGCCAGGTCTCCAAGGCCAAAACCTCCGCGGCGAACACCGCCAGTTGGCGGGACGTTACCCCGTCCGCGGTAGTGCTCATCACCGGCCCTGAGGAGTACCTCGGAATCCGGGCAATGGATCGGATCCGCTCGCAGGTGCGGGCCGCGGCACCCGAAGTGGAAATCAGCAGGCTCAATGCCGGAAGCTACGAGTCCGGTTCGCTCGCAATGGCGGTCACGCCGTCGCTTTTCGATGAGGCCAAACTCATCGAGATCGAGGGCCTCGAGTCAATGAACGATGCCTTCCTTGCCGATGCCTCGAAATACGTCACCCAACCGGAGAACGACGTCGTGTTGGTCCTTCGCCACGGTGGCGGGGTGCGCGGAAAGAAGCTCCTCGACGCCATCAAGTCGTCCGGATGGCCAGTGGTGGACTGCCAGCCCTTGAAAAAGGACGCCGAGAAAACAGCATTCGTGGTCTCGGAATTCAAGGCAGGCGGTCGCCGCATCGAAGCGGAAGCTGTCCAAGCCCTCGTCAATGCAGTCGGTGCCAGCCTCTCGGAGCTTGCTGCGGCATGCAACCAGCTCATCGCAGACGCCACCACCGCGGTCGACGCAGCCACCGTCGAGCGCTACTACGGCGGCCGCGTGGAAGCCACGGCTTTCAAGGTTGCGGACGCCGCCATGGCCGGCAACGGGCCGCAGGCCCTGTCCAGCCTCCGGCATGCCCTCGCCACCGGGGTCGACCCGGTGCCGCTGGTGGCCGCCCTCGCCGCCAAGCTGCGCACCTTGGCCAAGGTAGCTGGTGCCCAAGGATCGTCGGCACAGATTGCCAAGCAGCTTGGCATGCAACCATGGCTCGTTGAACAGGCCCAACGTGACGTACGGCGTTGGACTCCCGAAGGCCTGGTCCGTTCCATCCAGGTCACAGCTGAAGCGGATGCCCAGGTGAAGGGCCTCTCGCGGGATCCCGTGTACGCGGTAGAGCACGCCGTCACGGTCATTGCCAACGCGGCCCGCGGCCGCTAGCGGGGCTAGTGCCGGGCCGCTGGCCAACTCAGCCCGGCGGCGCGAGTTTCATCCCCACGTACATCCCGCCAATCCACAAGTAAGTCAGCAGGCGTTCCGCGACGCACTCTGCGTGTCACCAACGCACAAAGAGGCGGCCGGCCGGTACTCAATTTCGAGGAAATCACCACTCACTTTCGGGCAACGACCACTCAAATTCAAGCCAACGGCTGCCCAGCCGGCCCTTTTGACCGTAGATTTCGCGGTGAGGGAATCCTTCCTCCGGATGCCGCGCCCGACGTGTCTGCCCACTGAGATCCCGGTCGTGTGACTTTGCCCTGGGAGGGCCACAATGAACTCGCCGAACGTCAACCACAGGCGTCCTCGTGCATACGCTGTGGTCCTCTCCGGGTGCAAGGCCACCTTCACTAACGATTTTCGGCGAAGGTCCCGTCGACCTTCTGACGGGTTTAGGCTTTTCATCGCACACCACCGCAATTAACAATGCACTGATATTTGGGCATTTGTTCACACTACTAATCGTCGGTGTGGGAATAGTGTGGACGCCTCAGCGGACCGCGTTAATCACATGGGGAATTCCGCTCAGCACTCCTGACATAGTGAGCATCGTGACGGTGCTGTTGGCAATGGCGCTTTTACAAACCAGGCGCCGCTACAGGAAAAAACCCATGGTTGCTGGAACACCGTGTCAGCACCCCTGGACGCAGGGATGCGCGCAGGTTTGGTCCTTACTGATCTTGGTCTCGCCGGCATGCTCATCCTTTAGAACCTGCGGTGGCACAATGTCAATAACCTGCTAGCTGCCGGGGCCCTCGTAATCTCATCATTTCTTGTCGTGGCACCGCTAAAGAGAGCGGGGATCCGGGTGCTCGTTGTTCCGATTGTTGCCTTGTCGGCGTGCAGCCTGATTTTTCTCTTTACGAATGCGCCGTCGTTTGATATCGATGAAAGCTTCGGCTCCGCATCGGCTTACAAGTTGTTGTTGATCCTGGCTGGTACAGTTCTTACGGCCGCGTCCACCCCTGCCCTCCACAGGGCCACCGCTCATCCTCGTGCCCGACGTAGCCGAGGGTTGATGACTGATTTATCAATTAAGGCAGCATGCATTTTTCTCTTGTCAAGCTTGGCCTTGTCCGTCATGGAAATGACACCGTGGCCGTGGACGGCGCCGTTTATTGCTCTTGCTGTCTTCTTCTCGGGTTTAGTTCTGTATCGATCATCTTTCGTACGGATCTCTTCACCTGAAACCTTGGGCTTTGCGCTATTCCTAGTAAGGCTTAGACCCTGCTGGGTGAGGCCGCTCATTGTCCGCAGCCTGGTAACTGCGCTCGTAGTGACTGCGCCATTGACCTTTGTGTTATGTGTATTCCTCCTCTTAGGAAAGTACACCCAAGCGGCGGTCTTGCTTGTTGCTCTTGCGTCTCTCGAGATAAGCATCGACGCCTTGATCCTCCAGCGTCGGACAGCAGTCATGCCAGGTTCGCAGATTTCGAAATTGGCGCAGAAATCAAGGGCAGGCTTAGGCGCAGCGCTTTGCGCCGGCCTCGCAGTTGTGTTCTCAGGCATTCTCGGCACCGCTGCATTGCAAGCAACACAAGGTCCCTGGCTTGGCGTCACGTCTGGCGCACTGATTCTCGTCGCTGTTCTCTTGACCTCCCTGGTTCTCAACGACGCAGCTGCGTGGGTCCGTGAACTATCAGTCACCGAAATGGAGGACACGTGAAATCTCTAGCGCGTGTCGATCATGCCTTTGGATCCCACGTGATCTTTGACCGTGCCTCTGTAGATCTTCCGGACCGAGGCGTTGTTGCGCTTCGAGGTCCGAATGGATGTGGCAAAACGACCCTGCTCAAGCTCCTCGGTGGCATGATCTCGACGTCGTGCACTGAAATCGCGCGGTGGAGAAAGGACTTCACGGCGGTCTATCTAGACACGGACTTTCTTACCCTCGACTACCTCACGGTCGAAGAACACTTGGATATGGTCAGGCCGCTGATTGGCCCGTCGGAGATGCCGGAAGGGGACGGGCACCATCTTCTGACGGAACAGATGATGCCAACCAAGGTTGCAGACCTGTCCTTCGGACAGCGCCAGCGACTTGTTCTGACAGTAGCTTTGGCACTCAAGAACGTCGAAGTCCTACTTCTCGACGAGCCTCTTAACGGATTGGACCAGCAAGGCTCTTTAATTGCACGCCAGTCAATGCTCGCCGTAGGAAGAAGCCAGCTGATTCTCGTGGCTACCCACGAGGATGACCACTGGACCGACTACGATCTCGCGGTCCGCCACAAGGATACGATCGAACTGCGCCCAACAGGAGCACGAAAATGAGCAGTCGTCTCACCAATAGCGTTCGCACTCCTTTCAAAGCCTTGCGTTCCCGCTTCCCATATCTGGGCACCGATTTCTTGAAAATTCTGATCGCCATAGGCTGCGGGATTGGCTTTGCTTCTCTCTTCACGTGGGGCAGTACCAGTGACATGACCTCGATCAGCGCACCAGGAATATTTCTGCGCAACGCTTCCTTGGCCGTTCTCGCACTTTTTCTGACCCACTACGGTGCGATCGTCATGATGATCCTCAACGGCGTTTGGCTAGGGATGGGGCTGGGCGCAAGTACCGCGGCTATTGGCCTCCACCAGACAGTTGCGCTCACCGCAGTCCACATTCCACTTGAGATCGTAGCGTGGGCACTCACAATCCAAGGGGCACGCCTGTTCTGGCCAGCACTTCTCGGAATCATCAGCGGAGAAGACAATTGGCGTCACGTGGTTCAAAGAACGCGGGAAGTCCTCATCGCCGCAGCTACCTTCTCCTTTCTGGCGGCCCTCGCCGAGTGGGCCGAACACGCACTACTCGAAAGGTAAGTCATGACCTCCGCGAGCCCAAAAACCTCCGGTCCTGCCGCGCCCCAAAGCCCTAGGAAAATCAACCCAGTCTGGATCATCTGCCTTCTGCTTGCATACACCGCTGCTGCCCAATACGCGGTGGGATCGAGCATTGAACGGCTGGCCACAGAAAATGCCGAACACAACCAGTTTTCGAGCCAAGAGGTGCTCGTGACCTTCCTTCGCGTAGGGGTCATTATCTGGAGTGCTCTGGCGTCCTTTCTGCAAGGACTCGTACTGAGGCTTATTTACAAGGGCATCGTCAAAGGACGAGGCCCCACCCTTGGAGCAAGCTGGTTTTGGGTTCTTCTAGGTCAAATCCCGTTCATGGCCACCGTGCTCTTCATGGGACTGTTTTTGGAGCCCGGAGCGCAAGGTCTCCTCGGTCAAGCCTGGGTGCGTATTCTGTTCGGCACCATCGCGGGGGCCATCTACATTGCCGCTGCAAAGACGGCGTTTGCTGCCCCGAAGGGGCGCCTCGCGGTTCTCTTCGTCTCGTTGCCACCGTCAACTCGGTCCTGCTCGTCTCAGGCAGCTCCGCCTTAAATACCTGAGGCCGGCACCCAGGGGTGCCGGCCTCACGTTCAGCTCAGTCGAACTGGATAAACCTTAGAGTGCGTTGACCTTTTTGGAGATCGCCGACTTGCGGTTTGCAGCGTTGTTCTTGTGAATAACGCCCTTGCTGACAGCCTTATCCAGCTTACGGCTGGCAGCAACAAGAGCCTTTGCAGCGGCATCCTTGTCCGTGGACTCAACGGCGGTGGCAACGGCGCGGATGGCCGTCTTCAGCTCAGACTTGACCGCGTTGTTACGCAGGCGAGCCTTCTCGTTGGTGAGGATGCGCTTCTTCTGGGACTTGATATTAGCCACGTGTGTGAACTCTCTTTTTAATGCGGAAATGGTCTAGAGGGTTTTCAGGTTGGCCATCGACTGAGCGGCGTGGGGATGCCTATGGCAGCCAACCATGAGTGGCCGTCGACCTGCACGGACACACAGCCATAAATATTATCAGACTCGGCGCTTTTCCGGGGATTTGGCGTCTACGCCGAGTCGTGTCGTCCGCTGAGCCGATTCGCCACCAGTTGGAAAGCGCGCTTGTCCAGGACGGCACCCTCGCGCCGGACGTCGGCCGGATTCACGCGGACCACCCGGTCTACCTTGACCTCGCTCGGCCTGCCCTGGGGGTCCCAGTCGCCGGTGCCGATGTCGACGTAGTCGCCTGCACGGCGGCCGTTGTCGTGATCTTTGCTGGTCAGCATCAGCCCCAGCAGCCACGCGCCGTCGTGCCCTATCAAAAGCACCGGCCGGTCCTTGCCCTGGGAATAGTCCTCTTCGTAGGGCACCCAGGACCACACGATCTCTCCGGGGTCCGGTTTGCCGTCGGGATCGGGGGAGTACAGCGGAGACACCGTGCCCCGGAAGTCTCCCGGATATGGGCGGGAAAGCTGCCCGACGCCGGTACTTGCGTTTCCGGTCCGGCCCGCCTTCCCTGCTACCCCGCCTTTCCGGGCCTGGCCAGGGCGCGTGCCGGCCGGGGCTCCGACGATCCTTTGAAGGTAGCCCAAGGAGCCCTTGAGGAGTCTGCCAAGGAAGTGTGTGTCCGATGCCATGGAACCACCGTACTTTCCCTTGCCGAGCCAGTGCACAACCGGCGCCGGGTTCATGGGAGACTATTAGTTCAGATATGCGGCATCGGCCGGGATGGTCCAGACCAGTCCGGAGACCGGCCGTGTGAGTATCGACAGTAAGGACCCTGCGTGTCTCCCATGGCCCGCACCGCACCGGTGCCCGCCGCGACAGATCCGGCCATCATCCGGAACTTCTGCATCATCGCCCACATCGACCACGGTAAATCCACCCTGGCCGACCGCATGTTGCAGTACACCGGCGTCGTTAAGTCCCGCGACATGAAGGCCCAGTATCTGGACCGCATGGATATCGAACGCGAACGTGGCATCACTATCAAGTCCCAGGCTGTCCGCATGCCCTGGGAACTTGACGGCACCAGCTACGCCCTGAACATGATCGATACCCCCGGCCACGTTGACTTCACCTATGAGGTTTCCCGTTCCCTCGCGGCCTGTGAAGGTGCAGTCCTCTTGGTGGACGCCGCACAAGGCATCGAGGCACAGACGCTGGCCAACCTCTACCTGGCGATGGAAAACAACCTCACCATTATCCCGGTGCTCAACAAGATCGACCTCCCGGCCGCGCAGCCCGAAAAGTACGCGGCCGAACTCGCCAACCTGATCGGCGGCGACCCCGAGGACGTGCTTCGGGTATCCGGCAAGACCGGTGTTGGCGTGGAGGCCCTGCTGGACAAGATCGTCCGCGATCTTCCAGCCCCTGTCGGCGACCCCGACGCACCGGCCCGCGCCATGATCTTCGACTCCGTGTATGACACATATCGCGGCGTGGTCACCTACGTCCGCGTGGTGGACGGGATGCTGCACCCGCGCGAGCGGATCCAGATGATGTCCACCCGTGCCACCCACGAACTCCTGGAAATCGGTGTCAGCTCTCCGGAACCTACCCCTTCCAAGGGGCTGGGCGTCGGCGAAGTAGGCTACTTGATCACCGGCGTGAAGGACGTCCGCCAGTCGAAGGTCGGCGACACCGTGACCAACCTGGCCAAGCCCGCTTCGCAATCCCTCGCCGGTTATGCCGACGCCAAACCCATGGTCTTCTCCGGCTTGTACCCCTTGGACGGCACGGACTATCCCGTGCTCCGTGATGCCCTCGAGAAGCTGATGCTCAACGACGCAGCGCTCGTTTACGAACCCGAGACCTCTGCCGCCCTGGGATTCGGTTTCCGTGTGGGGTTCCTTGGCCTGCTGCACCTGGAAATCACCCGTGAGCGCCTTGAGCGCGAGTACAACCTCGACCTCATCTCCACCGCTCCCAACGTTGAGTACGAGGTCACGCTGGAGGACAAAAGGGTCCTGCACGTCACCAACCCGAGCGAATACCCCACCGGCAAGATCGCCGAGGTCCGCGAACCGATGGTGTCCGCCACCATCCTTGCGCCGAATGAGTTTGTGGGCGCCATCATGGAGCTGTGCCAGAGCCGCCGCGGCGTCATGGGCGGCATGGACTACCTCTCCGAAGACCGCGTGGAAATCCGGTATCGGCTGCCGCTGGCCGAGATCGTCTTCGACTTCTTCGACATCCTCAAGTCCAAGACGCGCGGCTACGGTTCGCTGGACTGGAAGGCCGACGGCGAGCAGGTTGCCGACCTGGTCAAGGTGGACATCATGCTCCAGGGTGAGCAGGTTGACGCTTTCAGCGCCATCACGCACCGCGACAAGGCCTACGCCTACGGCGTCATGATGACGAGCAAGCTGCGCGAACTCATTCCCCGCCAGCAGTTCGAGGTGCCGATCCAGGCGGCCATCGGCTCGCGGATCATTGCCCGTGAGAGCATCCGCGCCATCCGCAAGGACGTCCTTGCCAAGTGCTACGGCGGTGACATCACCCGTAAGCGCAAACTTCTGGAAAAGCAGAAGGAAGGCAAGAAGCGCATGAAGATGGTGGGCCGCGTGGAGGTTCCACAGGAAGCGTTCATCGCAGCCCTGACCACCGACGAATCCAAGGACAAGGCCAGGAAGTAACCCGGTGCCTAGCGTTCTTCCCCTCGGGGATCCTGCACCTGCGGATGGCCTCTTGCCGCCGCAGGTGCTCGACGGCGTCAGTTCACGCAAGTTTGGGCTGTACGTCCACATACCGTTCTGTGCCGTGCGTTGCGGTTACTGCGATTTCAACACCTACACCGCCACCGAGCTGGGCGGCGGTGCCTCCCAGGACGCCTACGCGTCTACTGCCATTTCGGAAGTGGAGTTCGCCGTCCGGGCCATGGAAGCCTCCGGTCTGCCGCAGCGGCCCCTGAGCACGGTGTTCTTCGGCGGTGGCACACCGACCCTGCTGCCGGCTGAAGATCTCGCACGCATCTTGACTGCCGCCGTCGGGCACTGGGGCCTGGAATCGGGAGCCGAAGTCACCACTGAAGCGAACCCGGACTCCGTGACGCCGGAGTCCCTCCACCTGTTGGCCGACGCCGGCTTTACGCGGATTTCCTTCGGCATGCAGTCGGCGGTCCCTCACGTGCTCAAGGTCCTGGACCGTACGCACACTCCCAGCCGGGTCCCCTTGGTGGTCCAGTGGGCGCGCGACGCCGGCCTCGCCGTGAGCCTCGATCTCATCTACGGCACTCCCGGCGAGTCCATGGCTGATTGGCAGACTTCCCTGGAGACTGCCCTGTCCTACGGGCCGGACCACATCAGCGCCTATGCGCTGATCGTGGAAGAAGGCACCAAGCTGGCGGCACAGATCCGGCGCGGAGAAGTTCCGGGAATCGACGACGACGACCACGCCGCCAAGTACGAACTCGCCGACCAGCTGATCAGCGCCGCCGGACTGGACTGGTACGAGGTCAGCAATTGGTCCCGCACGCCCGAACAGGCGTGCAAACACAACCTCGCCTACTGGCGGGGAGACGATTGGTGGGGCATCGGACCCGGTGCGCACTCCCACATGGGCGGCGTCCGCTGGTGGAACGTCAAACACCCCACCGCCTATGCCAACAGGCTCGGTAGCGGGGTGTCGCCCGCCGCCGGACGCGAAACGCTCGACGCCGGAACCCGGGAAGTGGAACGCATCATGCTCGAGGCGCGCCTCGGCACCGGGCTTCAGGTCGACGCCCTCGACAAGGTGGGCCGCCACGCCGTCGCAGGCCTCATTGCCGACGGCCTGGTTGAGCCTGGAGCGGCCTTTCAAGGACGGTTGATCCTGACACTCAAAGGCCGGCTACTCGCGGATGCCGTGGTCCGCCGGATCCTTCCGGACTAGCGCCCCGCGCTAACGGCAGACGCACCAACCGGCACAGGCACCTGCGAAGACCGGCTACTTGATCCAGCGCAGGTTGAAGCGGTAGCGGTGCGGCTGTCCGTGGTTGACCCGGATTCCGGCCGACACCGAGAAGCAGGTCACTGCGACCCAGATTGCCGTGGCAAGGACGGCGAAGAGGTTTCCGACCACCGGAAGCAAGACGAGGATGTTGGCGAGCACTGCCGCAATCGTCGGAGGCAAAGTGAAGTTGAGGGCTTCCTTGGATTCCTGTGCGGTGAACGGGCCACGTTCGCGGAAAATCAGGTAGATCAGAAGCGAAGGCACGCAGCCAAGGATCCCGCCGAAGTGCGCCAGGGTTGCCCACTGCCGGTCCTCCGATGCGGTCAAGGGCAGCGCGTTGGCAGGAACGCCGTGGTACTGGGACTGGCCCGAGGTGCCATCCCGATCGTCAGGAGCGTTGTCTGCCACAGTATCTTCCTTCGAGTATCTATCGGTGCGGTGTTGCTGTCCCAGAATACTTGCTCGGCACGCGATCAGCCGACCAACTCTTGTGCCCGGGAGCAGGCAATCCTCACGGAACGGTCAGGAAATCGATCACTTCCTCCACGCGACCCAGCAAAGAGGCCTCCAAATCGGCGTAGCTGTGGACAGCGCCCAGAAGCTTCTGCCAGCCAAGTCCGACGTCTTCGGCTGTCTCATGCGGCCAGCCGAACGACCTCAGGATTCCGGTCTTCCAATCCGTGCCGCGGGCGATGGTTGGCCATTGCTCGATCCCCAACACCTTGGGGCGGATGGCCTGCCAGACGTCCACATAGGGGTGTCCAACGATCAGTACGTTTCCCGCGGCGCCCGGCAGCGTCATGGCGTCTGCAGCGATCCGCGACTCCTTTGAATCCGGTACCAAATGGTCCACCAGGATTCCGAGCCGCCGGCCAGGGCCGGGGGAGAACGCGGCAATGGCCGCCTTGAGATCGTCCACACCGTGCAAGGGCTCGACGACGATGCCCTCCACCCGGAGATCATCTCCCCACACCTTTTCCACAAGCTCGGCGTCGTGCTTGCCTTCCACCCAGATCCGGCTCGCCTTGGCGACCTGGGCCCGCTGGCCGGCCACGCGGACGGATCCCGAAGCCGTCCTGCCTGCTTGCGCCGCACCCTTGGCGGCTGCCGCGCGTGGCGCCGGCGGCAGGAGCTTCACTGCTTGTCCCTCCAGCAGGAATCCGAATCCGAGCCGGAATGACTTGGCCTTTCCCCGTCGATCCTCAAGCACCACAATGTGCATGCCTCCGGACTTCTCCACCCTGGTCACGGCACCGACCCAACCGGACTGCACGTCCTCGAGAACCATCCCGCGTTCAACGGGCACCTCCGGCAGTTGCCGTTTGGCCGGCGAGGAGAGGTCTTGCGGGCCCCAATTGTCGTAAGACACGGTCTTCACACCACTTTGCGCTAGGGGGATCGGTCACGGTCCATGGGATTCCCCAGGACCGCGCGGGAATCATGTTCGCCGCGAGCGGTACCAATGCTAACAACGAGGTGGCTCATACTAGACTTGTTAGCACTTGGGCATGTTGAGTGCTAATTATTTATTGAAATGTTGATTGGAGGTGGGCAGTGAGCGAACCACGGAAGCTGGAAGTGTTGCGCGCCATCGTGGAGGACTACGTTCACTCCCGCGAGCCCGTCGGCTCCAAAGCCTTGGTCGAACGGCACCATCTGGGAGTGTCGAGCGCAACCATCCGCAATGACATGGCTCTCTTGGAAGAAGAAGGCCTCATTGCAGCACCACACACGAGTGCGGGCCGCATTCCCACGGACAAGGGCTACCGCTTGTTCGTCGACCGTATTTCCGAGGTCAAGCCGCTTTCGGCTGCCGAGCGCCGGGCCATCCACTCGTTGCTTGAGGGCCCCGACGACGTCGAGGACATCCTTGAGCGAACCGTCCGGCTGCTCTCCCAACTGACCAACCAGGTCGCCGTCGTCCAGTATCCGCACCTGAGCCGCGCGCGTGTCCGCCATATTGAGTTTGTCCTTTTGGCACCGCGCCAAGTCTTGGTGGTGTTGATCGCCGATTCGGGCAAAGTGGAACAGGGCGTTGTGCACGCGGCGACAGACGCTGCCGACGAAGAGCTAATGGCTTTGCGGGCGCGATTCCTCGGGAGCATTGCCGGCTCCCAGCTCGACCTCATGCCGCAAGTCCTGCCCTCGGTGGTTGCCTTGTGTCCGCCCGCGCTTCGGAACCTTGCGGGCGCCCTTGCCCACGGCCTGGAAAGGCTCGCCGAGCGGAGCCGCGACGAACGCATGGTCATGGCAGGCACGGCAAACCTGGCCCGCTCCAACGTGGACTTCCCGCTGAGCATCGGTCCGGTCCTCGAAGCGCTCGAGGAGCAGGTGGTCATGTTGCGGCTGTTGTCGGACATGGCTGAGGACCCCCGGGGCGTCACGGTGAGCATCGGCCGCGAAAACCCCTATGACGGCCTCTCCGAGGCTTCGGTGGTTGCCACGGGCTACGGTCCGGGCAGCAGTGCCAAGATCGGCATTCTTGGACCCACCCGCATGGATTATCCCAACACCATGGCGGCCGTCCGTGCCGTCGCACGCTACCTTTCCCGCATTCTGGGCGGCTGACGGCCTCGGCTGGAAACCGCCTCGCAAGAAAAGCAGTGGAACCGTAAACAAGGAAGAGATACCGACTTTGAGCAGTCACTATGACGTTCTGGGCGTCTCGCCGGAAGCAACCGGCGAGGAGATCAAGAAGGCCTACCGCAAGCTCGCACGCAAGCTGCACCCGGATGTGAACCCGGGGGCCGGCGCTGCCGAGGAATTCAAGGCGGTGACCCACGCATATGAGGTCCTCTCCGACCCCCAGAAGCGCCGCGTCTACGACGCCACCGGCAACGAGAACGGGACCGACAACGGTTTCGGCGGAGGCTACGCGGGCCAGGGATTCGCCTTCCAGGACATCTTCGATACCTTCTTCGGCGGAGGAGGCGGCGGCATGCAGGGCCCCGCGTCCCGCATGCGCCGCGGCCAGGACGCCCTGATCAGCGTGCGCATCGACTTGCGCGAAGCGGTCTTCGGTGTCAACAAAAAGCTTGAGGTGGACACCGCTGTCGTCTGTCCCACGTGCGAGGGCTCATGCTGCCGTCCGGGCACCCACCCGGAGCGCTGCGACATTTGTGGCGGCTCGGGCCAGGTCCAGCGGGCAGTCCGCTCGATTCTCGGCCAGGTCATGACTGCCGCACCGTGTGGATCATGCGAAGGTTTCGGCTCGATCATCAAGGATCCTTGCAATGAGTGCGGCGGCCAGGGCCGCATCCGCAGCCGCCGTTCGCTGACCGTCAAGGTGCCAGGCGGCGTCGCTACCGGAACGCGCATCCAGTTGTCTTCGCAAGGCGAGGCTGGTCCTGCCGGCGGGCCTCCCGGCGACCTCTACGTGGAGATCCGGGTCAACAACGATCCCACCTACGTACGTGAAGGCGACGACCTGCACGCCACGCTGAGCGTTCCCATGACTGCCGCGTCACTCGGTACCGAGATGCAGCTTGATACTTTCGACGGCCCCCAGGAAATCGACGTCAAGTCCGGCACCCAGTCGGGCGAGGTCATCACGCTGCGTGGACTCGGCGTCACCCATCTCCGCGGCTACGGCCGGGGAGACCTCAAAGTGCACCTGCACGTTGAGACCCCCAGCAAGCTCGACGCCGCGCAGGAAGACCTGCTTCGCCAACTGGCCAAATTGCGCGGAGAGCAGTTCACCGAAGGCAAGCTTGTGGCCAGTGGCGGTATGTTCGCGAAGCTGCGGGACAAGCTCGGTAACCTGTAGCGGTGAGCAACCCCGTATTCTTCACAGCAGCCGGAACGCTTGACGGGCTGGGCCCTGGTGATTCTTTCGTGCTCGACGGCGCCGAAGCCAGGCATGCTGTCACCGTCAAGCGCCTGGAAATCGGCGAAGCCGTCGATATCGCCGACGGTGCCGGCAGACGGCTTACGGGCACTGTGACGGAATCCGGGCAGGGAACCTTGACAGTCCTTGCCTCCGCGGTCGAAGAGGAGCAGCAGCCAACCGTACGGCTCGTGCTGGTCCAGGCCCTCGCGAAGGGCGACCGTGACGAGCTTGCAGTGGAGACTGCAACGGAACTGGGGATCGACGCCGTCGTGCCCTGGCAGGCCGAACGTTCGATCGTCCGTTGGAAGGGCGACCGGGCCGCCAAAGCCCACGCGAAGTGGCAGTCCGTGGCCACCGCAGCCGCCAAGCAGGCGCGGCGCGCGTGGATTCCCGAGGTGCGTGCCGCCGTCGACGGCTCCGGCCTGGCTGCTGCGGTTGCAGCGGCTGATCTGGCGATCATCCTGCACGAGGACGCGAAACGTCCCCTGCGGCAGGTCCTGGAGAAGTGGCAGGGCCAGGTTTCCGACGCGGATACCGGAGCGGAACGGGAAGTCCTGCTCATCGTCGGCCCGGAGGGCGGCATTTCACCGCGCGAGGTGACGAAGCTCAGCGACGTCGGCGCCGTCACCGCCCTGTTGGGCCACCACGTGCTTCGCTCCTCGACGGCAGGTCCTGCCGCCGTCGTGCTGGCCAGCGACATCCTGGGGCGCTGGTAGCCCGCAGCGCACGTCCTTGTCCAGCGATCGGCCTTAGCGAACGTTGAAACTCCGGGTATCCGTCGCGACGTCCGCGTCGTTGGGTCCCACCAAGGAAACCCGCAGTTCATAGCGGCCCGCTCCGAGCCCCACTGTGAAGCTGAAGACCCCGCCTTGTCCCGGAACGGTCGAAGCCGTGGTCTGCCCGGTGAGGTAGGACGACTTATCGCCGTTTGAATTCTCCCGAAGGATTTGCCAGTGCAGTTTCTTCGAGGGATCCGTGCTCCGGCCGTTGAACTTGACCGGACCGGCAAGCAAGGTCAGATCCTCCTGCGGGTCGATGATCCACACGGGTGCAACCATGGATGCGTCGCGGACCATCGGATCGCCGAGTTTGACCTGTCCGAATGCCATGTAGTCCGTGTGTCCGTCCACGAGGATGGTCACTTTGATCTGCTGTCCGGAATCGATCAGGCCTGAACTCGCGGCCGCAGCGGTAGCGGTGTAGACGAGTTCCTGGACCGCCCGCTGGGCCGTCCCGGCGTCGAGATTGGAATTGAACGCGTCGCGGGAAACATCGACAGTGACCACGTTCTTACCGGAAATGGAGGTCGCCAGGCTGCCCGGGTTCTGCCACGGAGTGAAGAAATCGTGATCCAGCGGCTTCTGGGACATCATGATCCGCAGGGCCGTGGTGATGGGGTTCTCATTGCCCGGGTTGTCACGGAACTCGCGGTACAGGAAGGTGTCCGTGTCGCTGCGCCCGATCCAATACACGGGGATCTTGTTTGAGGCCTGGGTTGTTTCGAGCGGAGCATTGCTGTCCGGGGCCGTCTGCAGCGCAGCTGTCGGGGCGGGGACCGCCGTCGTGGATCCCTGTACGGTGCGGTCGGCAATGCAACCCGACAGGAACAAGGCAGCCGTCAGGGCGGTCACAAGCATGGCGGAACGTTTCCGGATGCGTGTGCCGTGTGAAATCCCGGCTGGCCTGGTGATGGTGGATTCCTGCTCGTGTTCGGCCGCTGTGGTGCGGGGGAGTCATGCGCCCGGGGGCCGGGCGCCGGGGCATTTTTGCCCATGAATCAGCTTGTCATAGTCCCATGGGCCCCGGCTGGCGTTTCGATGCTCCGGCGGGCAACTGCAATGCGATTGATACGAGGTCGATGCCGAGTTGATACCAAAGCGGCGCCGATCGGCCGTCCGCAGCCCGCCGGGCACGGTCCGGAACCACCCCCGGGACTGGCTGGCGTAGGATTGAATGCATCCGAGGCCCGCGATCCTGCGCCCATCCAGCAGACGGACATCGGAGAAAATCGATGGACATCACCAAGCCGGAGGAGCACAGGCCGCAAGGCCAGCACTATGACAGAATCATTGAACGGGCGGCCCAAGGCCGGCAGCGTTGACACAGGTCCGGCCGAGTTCCCGCACTCTGTCCCGGGCGCCCGGACGGAAGTTGTCATCTTCGACAACTCGGATCAGATGGTTCAGACCCTTGGCAGCCATGACGAGGCGTTGCGCTACATCGAAGCGCAGTTCCCCGGCGTCGACTTCCATGTGCGCGGCAACGAGCTTTCCTTCAGCGGACCGTCAAGCGATGTTCCCCGGATCATGCGGCTTCTGGAAGAAGTCCGCGGCCTGGTCGGCAAGGGGACGGTCATCACCCCGGACGTGCTGCAGCAGCTTGTGTCCTTGTTGCGCAGCCAGTCGCTGCAAAACCCCGTGGAAGTGCTGACCCACAACATCCTTTCGAGCCGCGGGCGCACCATCCGCCCCAAGACGCTCAACCAGAAGAACTATGTCGACGCCATCGACGACAACACCGTCATCTTCGGGATCGGCCCTGCAGGCACCGGCAAGACGTACCTCGCGATGGCCAAAGCCGTTCAGGCACTGCAGCTCAAGGAAGTCAGCCGCATCATCCTCACGCGTCCTGCCGTCGAGGCGGGAGAGCGACTCGGCTTCCTGCCGGGAACATTGAGCGACAAGATCGACCCGTATCTGCGCCCTTTGTACGACGCCTTGCACGACATGATGGACCCGGAATCCATCCCGCGCCTCATGGCTGCCGGGACCATTGAGGTCGCGCCGCTTGCGTACATGCGCGGCCGCACGCTCAACGACGCGTTCATCATCCTTGATGAGGCCCAGAACACCACCGCGGAACAGATGAAGATGTTCCTGACCCGCCTGGGCTTCGGCTCCAAGATGGTCGTCACGGGGGATATCACCCAGGTGGACCTGCCCTTCGGCGCCACCTCCGGCCTGCGCATTGTCCAGGAAATCCTCAGCGGGATCGAAGGCGTGAACTTTACGATGTTGGACGCTTCCGACGTCGTCAGGCACCGGCTCGTCGCCGACATTGTGTCCGCCTACAGCACATGGGATGAAAAGCACCGGGTGCGTGCCCAGCACACGCCGATCCACGACAAACGGGGAGAACACCGATGAGCATCGAGGTCAACAACGAGTCCGGCGTCCAGGTGGACGAGGCCCAATTGGTGACGCTTTCACGCTTCATCTTCGAGCGGCTCTACATTCACCCCCAGGCCGAACTTTCCATCCTCCTGGTGGATGAACCTGCCATGGAAAAGCTCCACATCGAGCTCATGGACGAACCCGGCGCTACCGATGTCCTGTCTGTTCCGATGGATGAGTTGACGCCGGGGACACCGGGTAAGCCGGCTCCGCAGGGCATGCTGGGCGACATCGCCATCTGCCCCCAGGTCGCCGAAGTACAGGCGCGCAACGCAGGTCATTCCACGCAGGATGAAATGCTCCTGCTCTGCACGCACGGAATCCTCCACCTGCTCGGTTTCGACCACGCCGAACCGGAGGAAAGGGAAGAGATGTTCGGCCTGCAGCGTGAGCTGCTGTCCGCGTTCCTTGGCAAGGACGCCCCCATGGAGACCATGCTGTGACCTCGCTCATCCTGGTCGGGATGGCGTTGGTGTTCCTCAGTTTCGTCGCCCTGCTGACCGCGGCTGAGGCTGCCTTCACGTTCCTGCCGCGGCACGACGCGGAGCAAGCCGTCGTCAGGAGCCGGGGGAATTCCCTTCGCAGTATCCTCGCCCAGCCCATTGCGCACATTCGCGCGCTGCGGTTCTGGCGGGTCTGGTTCGAAATGGCTGCCGCGGTGGCCGTCGCCGTCGTCATGCACAGCCTCCTCGAAAACGTCTGGCTTGCCGGTCTGGCGGCGACGGGCATCATGGCCGTCATTGGTTTCGTTTTGGTGGGCGTCTCGCCCCGCCAGCTCGGACGCGCCCACTCAGGCGGCGTGGTCCGCTACTCGGCCCCGCTCATCAGGTTCCTGTGCTGGATCCTGGGTCCCATTCCAGGCTGGCTCGTGAGGATCGGCAGCGTCGTGGCACCCGGAGCGCCCAGCGGCGATGAGGCCTTCTTCAGCGAGGAAGAATTCCGTGAACTCGTCGACAGGGCCACGGAATCCGACATGATCGAGGACAGCGAGGCCGAACTCATCCAGTCGGTCTTCGATTTCGGCGACACCCTGGTGCGCTCGGTGATGGTGCCCCGAACGGACATTGTGAGCATCGAGTCCGGCTCCAGCCTGGAACAGGCCATGGCCCTGTTCCTGCGCTCCGGGTACTCAAGGATCCCGGTCATCGGCGAGAACGCGGACCAAATCCGCGGCATTCTCTACTTGAAGGACGTTGCCGCCGCATTGCACCGCCCGGAACAGCCATCGGCGCGCCAGGACGTTGATGCCATAGCCCGCGAGGCACGTTTCGTTCCCGAATCAAAGCCTGTCAGCGACCTCCTAAGCGAGCTGCAGCAAGAGTCCACCCATGTGGCTGTGGTCATTGACGAATACGGCGGCACAGCCGGACTGGTGACGCTGGAGGACCTTATCGAGGAACTCGTGGGGGAGATCGTGGATGAGTACGACTCCAACGATGCGGAGGTCACTGACTTGGGAGATGGCACGTATCGCGTCAGCTCACGGATGAGCATCGATGACCTCGGCGAACTTTTCGACATTGACCTCGACGACGACGAAGTGGACACAGTGGGCGGCCTCCTGGCCAAGACCCTGGGCAAGGTGCCGATCGTAGGCAGCGCGGTGGAGGTGGATGGGATCTCCTTGAAAGCCGATAGGCTGGAAGGCCGGCGAAACCGGGTCAGCCATATCATTGCGGCAGCCATTCCAAAAGAAGACACTGACCTTGAAGACCTTCTCGACGAGGCCGACACAACGCAACAGGGAGTTCCACGTGAGCAAGCACAATAAGAAGTTCGACGCCGATCAGGACTTCGGCGGCTTCCACGCAGGCTTCTCGGTTCTTGTGGGCCGGCCCAATGCCGGCAAGTCCACCCTCACCAACGCTTTGGTCGGGCAGAAGGTGGCCATCACCTCGGCAAAGCCGCAGACCACAAGGCACACGATCCGCGGCATTGTCCATCGCGAGGACGCCCAGCTTATCCTCGTGGACACTCCGGGCCTTCACCGCCCGCGTACCCTTCTTGGCAAGAGGCTCAACGATCTCGTCGCGGACACCCTCTCCGAAGTCGACGCCATTGGTTTTTGCCTGCCCGCCAACGAGAAGATCGGACCGGGCGACAAGTACATTGCAGCCCAGCTGGCCGCCGTCGGACGCAAGCCGATCATCGCACTTGTCACCAAGACCGACCTCGTGGACCGCCAGGCCTTGACCGAGCAGCTCCTGGCCGTAGCCGCGCTGGGCCGCGAAGTCCTTGGCGAACAAGGCTGGGCCGATATCGTTCCGGTTTCCGCGACCGACGGCTTCCAGGTCAATACGGTCGCCGACGTCCTCATCGGCCACATGCCTCCTTCTCCGCCTCTCTACCCGGACGGTGAACTCACTGATGAGCCGGAGGCTGTCATGGTCGCCGAACTCATACGGGAAGCAGCCCTGGAAGGCGTCCGTGACGAGCTTCCGCACTCCCTGGCCGTGGTGGTGGAGGAAATCCTGCCCCGCGAAGGCCGCTCCGAAGACAACCCGCTCCTCGACGTGCGGGTGAATTTGTACGTTGAACGCCCGTCCCAGAAGGCCATCATCATCGGCAAGGCCGGAAGCCGGCTGCGCGAGGTCGGAACGAACGCACGCAAGGGCATTGAGGCCCTGTTGGGAACCAAGATCTACCTCGACCTGCATGTGAAAGTGGCCAAGGACTGGCAGCGCGACCCGAAGCAACTCGTGAAGCTGGGATTCTAAGCGCTGGGGAAGTTCCCAGTTTGGGCTCGTAAAATGGTCCGAATCCCATTTTCCGAGGAAAGGTTGAGCGAGTCGTGCGACGTCGCGATGCACGCGTTCAGGAGCCCGGCACCATTGGTGCCCCCGGCGCTGCACGCCACGGGGAAGCTCCCGGCACCCCCCGCCACATGAATGCTCCCAAGGGCCTCCCGCCCTGGCTCAAGATCACTGCCGTGACGGTGTCAATGCTGTTGGTCGCCGGTATCGCTTTCGCCGCCTACTGGGTCATCCGCTTGCAGTCGAACATCAGCACGGCACCGTTGTCGGCAGGCGCACCGAGGACGGAGGCCGCCGCGAACGATGCCACCGACCGCTTGCAGATCCTCATCCTCGGTTCCGACACCAGGGACGGGAAGAATTCGCAATACGGATCCACCCAGGACTCCGCCGGCTATGGCCAGTCGGATGTCATGATGGTGCTGGACATTTCAGCGGACAACAAGAGGGTGAGCCTCACCAGCATTCCCCGCGACCTCCTGGTGAATGTTCCGAAGTGCACTGATCCCAAAACCAATACCGTCTATCAAGCCCATTCCAACGTCATGATCAACTCGGCCATGGCGGAAGCCGGGATCGGTTGCGCCGTCGATACAGTGAACAAACTCATGGGACTGCAAATCGACCACTTCATGATGGCCGACTTCAACGCCGTCAAGGAGCTGTCCAACGCCGTAGGCGGAGTCGACGTTTGCGTGAGCGATGCCGTCTACGATCCCGACTCCGGGCTCCGGCTCCCCAAGGGAACATCGAAGGTCCAGGGGGAGCAGGCCTTGGCCTTCCTCCGGACCCGCCACGGTTTTGGCGACGGAAGCGACCTCGGCCGCATCCAGGCCCAGCAGGGTTTCCTTTCCGCATTGACCCGGAAGATCAAATCTGACGGCACGCTCGGCAATCCGCAGAGCCTGCTGTCCATCGCGGATGCCGTGACAAAGAACCTCACCGTGGACGAAGGCCTTGCGTCCGTCCAGTCGCTCCTGACGATCGGGAGCCGCCTCAAGGACGTTGACTTGTCCAAGGTTGCGTTCGTCTCCGTTCCCACCCAGCCCGCCGCCGTCGATCCCAACAGGCTCGAATTGGTCCAACCGCAGGCCTCCCAGCTGTTCGCCGCCATGCGCGCGAACCTGGACCTGACAAACCCGGGGGCCACGGCCACCCCATCGGCCAGTCCCTCGGCGGCCGCGCCTGGCGCCCCGTCCAGCAGCGCGGCGCCGGCACCGAGCGCTCCCGCTGTTCCCGCCTATGACAAGGCCCTTCAGCCAGTGACCGTTGCCGACGGAACAGGCGTCGCCTCCCGCGGCCAGGAGATCGCCGCCGCCCTGGTAGGCGGCGGATTCACGAAAGCCGCACACTTCCTTGCGGCCGCGGTGCCCAAGACCGTCGTCTATTACGGGGCCGGCTATGCCGACGTCGCGCCGGATGTCGCGAATCTCCTGGGGATCCCGGCCTCACAAGTCGATCCATCCAACGGTGTCGTCGGAGTCCAGGTCTACATCGGCAGTGACTTCGATTCAGGGACCAAGTACGGGGTTGCCTCCGTTCCGTCCGACGTCGTCAAGCAGACCGCAGGCGACGTGAAATGCCAGGCGGTCAACCCCGCACTCATCCCGAGGTAGCAGCACAGGAAAAGCCCTTGCTGGCTACCAGATACTGACGCGGTCCCCGGGCGAGAGCCACATGCCATCCCCGGCTTCCACCGCGAACGCCTCATGGAACGAGTCAAGGTTCTTGGCGATGGCATTGGTCCGGAACTCGTTGGGAGAGTGCGGGTCCGTGGCGACGCGCCGGATCGCTTCCTCAGGACGGATGACCTGGCGCCAGCCGGCAGCCCAGGACATGAAGAAGCGCTGCCGGCCGGTCAGGCCATCGAGAACGGGCGGCTCCGCACCGTCAAGGCTCAAGAGGTAAGCCTTGTAGGCGATGGTCAGGCCGCCCAGATCACCGATGTTTTCGCCGAGCGTGAGCTTCCCGTTGACCTTGTGGTCCGGAGCTGCATAGGGGGCAAGGGCGTCGAACTGGGCCACGAGCTTCGCCGCCAGTGCTTCGAAAGCCTTGCGGTCCTCCTCGCTCCACCAATTCCGCAGCGCTCCACTTCCGTCGAACTGTGAGCCTTGATCGTCGAAGCCATGGCCGATTTCATGGCCGATGATCGCGCCGATACCGCCGTAGTTGACCGCGTCGTCAGCCTCCGCTGTGAAGAAGGGCGGCTGCAGGATCGCAGCGGGGAAGACAATCTCGTTCAGCATCGGGTGGTAGTACGCGTTGACGGTCTGCGGCGTCATGAGCCACTTGTCGAGATCGACCGGCTTGCCGACCTCATCGAGGTGACGGTCGACGTCGGCGTTGTGCGCCCGCTCGACGTTGCCCAGAAGATCAGTCGGATCAATGTCGACGGCGGAATAGTCGATCCACTTGTCCGGGAAACCAATCTTCGGCCGGAAGGCCTCGAGCTTTTTCAGCGCTTCGGCCTTGGTGTCCTCGCCCATCCAGTCGAGCGCCGTGATGCTCTGGCGGTAAGCCTCGATCAGTCGGGCAACCAACGTCTGCATCCTGGCCTTGTAACCTTCGGGGAAGTGCCGCTCCACGTAGATCTGGCCTACCGCCTCGCCCAGGGCGGCTTCGACGACGGCGACTCCGCGCTTCCAGCGGTCCTTGTTCTGCGGAGTGCCACTCAGGGTGGTGCCGTAGAAATCGAAGTTTGCCTCCACGAATGCCGACGAAAGATAGGGGGCGGCGGCATTGAGCACACGCAGGGCAAGCCACTCCTGCCACGTGGCAAGGGACTCCGACTCGACGAGGGCGGACGCACCCGTGAAGAAATCGGGAGTACTCACCACCAGCTCGGTGAATTTGTCTCCCTCGATGCGGGCCGAATCGAACCACGAGTCAAGGTACGGGAACAGCTCACGGCCCTCTTCCGCGGTCTTGAGGTTGTAGGTCTTCTGGGGATCGCGGAGGGTGACGTTGTCCCAATGATGCGAGGCAAGGGCCTTTTCAAGGGCGACAACGCGCGCGGCGGCATTGTCGGCGTCGGGAATGCCTGCCAGGCCGAAGAGTTTGGCGACGTATTTCGCATAAGCGCTGACAATGCCTTCGAACTTCGCGTCCCGATAGTACGACTCGTCGGGAAGCCCCAGGCCGCCCTGACCGATGTACAACAGGACCCGGTCCGGGTTCCCGGCGTCGGGAGCAGGATAGATGGAGAAGAGTCCGGAAACATCCGAGCGGAACAGCCGCCCGGTCAGGGCAACCACGTCGGCTGGCGAAGCCGTGGCAAAGACCTCCGCGAGCCGGGCGCGGATGGGCTCCATGCCCTTGGCCTCGGCGGCCTCCTCGTCCATGAAGCTGTTGTAGAGCCCGCCTACTTTGCGTTCGATGCCGCTGGCGTCTTCGCCCTTTGCGGCAGCTTCCTCGATGATCGCTTTGACTGCCAGTTCAGCGCCATCCCGCAACGCGGTGAACGTTCCCTCAAGCGGCCGGTCGTCGGGGATGACCGTCGACTTCAGCCACGCCCCGTTGACGTGCTGGTAAAGGTCGTCCTGCGGCCTGACGCTTTCATCGATATTGGACAGTGTGATCCCCGACTGTGGCACAAGAACTCCTTCGGACGACGATCGGATCCGGCTCACCACCGTTCCCGCGTCTGCATAGTGGACGTTGCTTCTGGTATTGCATTGTCATCATACGCACCCGTGTTACTGTGAAATGGTGCGTGCAGGAATGCTTCTCCTTAGCTGCCGCGGCGGGGCCTCGTAAGCGATCATTCGCTAGGCCAACCCTCGCTGCGGAGTTAGCTATGCCCGGCCAATCTTCCATCAAAGATTAAGAGAAAAGGCCCCAAGACATGCGCAACGCACAAAAGCCCTCCGGAATGCCCATTCACCGGTACGTCCCTTTCCAGGACCAGATCAAGGTCGACCTGCCGGACCGCACCTGGCCGGACAAGGTCATCACCAAGGCTCCGCGCTGGTGCGCTGTGGACCTCCGTGACGGCAACCAAGCCCTGATCGACCCCATGAGCCCGGCCCGCAAGCTGAAAATGTTCCAGCTGCTGGTGAAGATGGGCTACAAGGAAATCGAGGTCGGCTTCCCGTCCGCCTCGCAGACCGACTTCGACTTCGTACGCCAGCTCATCGAAGGCGGCCACATTCCGGATGACGTCTCCATCCAGGTCCTGACCCAGGCGCGTGAACACCTGATCGAGCGCACGTATGAATCCCTCGTGGGCGCCAAGCAGGCGATCGTCCACCTGTACAACTCCACGTCGGTCCTGCAGCGCCGCGTCGTGTTCAACCAGGACGAGGACGGCATCCTGGACATCGCCCTGCAAGGTGCCCGCTTGTGCAAGAAGTACGAGGAAACCCTCACGGACACCCACATCACGTACGAGTACTCGCCGGAGTCCTTCACCGGAACCGAGCTTGAGTACGCAGCGCGTGTTTGCAACGCAATCGCCGACGTTTTCGAAGCCTCCGCTGACAAGCAGGTCATCATCAACCTGCCTGCGACGGTGGAAATGGCCACTCCCAATGTCTACGCGGACTCCATCGAATGGATGCACCGGAACCTGCATCCCCGTGACGGCATCATCATCTCCCTCCACCCGCACAACGATCGCGGCACCGGCGTAGCCGCCGCGGAATTGGGCTACCTGGCCGGCGCCGACCGCATCGAGGGCTGCTTGTTCGGCAACGGCGAGCGTACCGGCAATGTGGACCTGGTCACCCTGGGCCTGAACATGTTCGTTCAAGGCGTCGATCCGATGATCGACTTCTCGGACATCGACGAAGTCCGTCGGACCGTGGAGTACTGCAACCAGCTGCCCGTCCCCGAACGTTCCCCGTATGGCGGGGACCTGGTGTTCACGGCATTCTCCGGTTCGCACCAGGACGCCATCAAGAAGGGTTTCGAAGCCCTTGAAAGGGACGCTGCCGCTGCCGGCAAGGCCGTGGACGACTTCACGTGGCAGGTTCCGTATCTGCCGATCGATCCCAAGGACCTGGGCCGCAGCTACGAGGCAGTCATCCGCGTCAACTCGCAGTCCGGAAAGGGCGGTGTGGCGTACTTGCTCAAGAACGAACACAGCCTGGACCTGCCGCGCCGGGCACAAATCGAATTCTCCGGCGTCATCCAGCACCGCACCGACACCGTGGGCGGCGAAGTCAGCGGCGCCCAGTTGTGGGCAATGTTCCAGGACGAGTACCTGCCGGCCAGCACACCCGATGGCCAGTGGGGACGCTATTCGCTGGGTTCCATCCGCACCGAGACCGATGAGTCCGGCGAGCTCACCCTGCATGCAGCCCTTCGCGTTGACGGCTCGGTAGTCCAGCGAACCGGAACGGGCAACGGACCGATCGCGGCGATGCTGGACATCCTGCGACAAGACGGCGTGGACGTCCGCGTCCTGGACTACACGGAACACGCCCTTTCCGAAGGTGGCAGCGCCACCGCCGCCGCTTACGTGGAATGCGCCGTTGGCGAGCGGGTCCTCTGGGGTGTCGGTATCGATCCCAACACCAGCACCGCAGCGCTCAAGGCAGTCATCTCTGCCGTCAACCGCGCGATCAGGGCTGTCCGGGCATAGCCATTTGCCGTGCGGCGCCCGCAACACGGCGCCGCACGGCTTCACCGGACCCGATCAGGCCCGGTGTGGTGCGAAGATTAACTGTGGCCAATCCTTCGTCGTTTGCAGCGCGGTCCTATCGGGACGATGCCGTAGTGCTGCGCACCCATAAGCTGGGCGAAGCGGACCGCATCATCACTTTGCTGACAAAGCACCACGGACAAGTAAGGGCGGTTGCCAAGGGCGTACGTAGAACCAGCAGCCGGTTCGGGGCCCGCTTGGAGCCGTTCATGGTGGCTGACCTGCAACTCGTTGCCGGCCGGACCCTGGACATCGTCACGCAGGCTGTCGCCAAGGGAGCCTACGGGAGCTCGATCGCCGCAGATTACTCCCGGTATACCGTCGCTGCTGCCATGACGGAGACCGCAGAAAAGCTGACGGATGCCGACGCCGATTCGGGAACCGCCCAATACAACCTGCTTGTCGGGGCTCTTGCCGCGTTGAGCCGTTCCGACCACCCGCCGGAGCTCATTCTCGATTCCTACCTGCTCCGCGCCTTGGCGACAGGCGGTTGGGCGCCAAGTTTCACGGATTGCGCCCGCTGCGGGGCGAGCGGTCCGCACATGGCTTTTTCCGCTCCGTTGGGCGGAATGATCTGCCACGACTGCCGCCCGCCCGGTTCGCCGGCGCCGGCACCGGAAACCGTCATTCTGCTGGGCGCGCTGCTGACGGGGGACTGGACAACTGCGGATGTGTCCGAAACCTTGCATCGCCGGGAGGCCGCCGGATTGGTGGCAAGCTACCTGCAATGGCATCTTGAACGAGCATTGAAGTCCCTCAAACATGTGGAGCGAAGCTGAAAGTGGCACTGGGAAAAAAGAAGACGGCAACGGCGCGGACCACCCCGGTGAGGGCCCCCTACCACCACCCCTCAGGCGCCAAGCCGCCGGCCATCCCTGCCGAGCTGGTACCGCGGCACGTGGCCATCGTCATGGACGGCAACGGCCGCTGGGCGAACCAACGCGGCCTCCCGCGCATCGAAGGCCACAAGGCCGGAGAGCCGGCCTTGCTGGATGTGATGGCGGGTGCGATCGAACTTGGCATCAAGTACGTCAGTGTCTACGCTTTCTCCACCGAAAACTGGCGCCGTTCTCCTGAAGAAGTGCGCTTCCTCATGGGATTTAACAAGGATGTGCTACGCCGGCAGCGCAACCAGCTCGATGATTGGGGAGTGCGGATCCGCTGGGCAGGGCGGCGGCCCAAGCTCTGGGGTTCCGTCATCAAGGAACTGGAGGAAGCCGAGGACTACACGCGCGGCAACGACACGTGCACCTTGACCATGTGTGTTAACTACGGTGGCCGGGCCGAGATCGCCGATGCCGTGGCTGCGATTGCCCGGGATGTTGCCGACGGCCGTTTGAAGCCCGGCTCTGTCACCGAGAAGACCATCCAGAAGTACCTCGATGAACCGGACCTTCCGGATGTGGACCTGTTCCTGCGGAGCTCCGGCGAGCAGCGCCTTTCGAACTTCCTCTTGTGGCAATCGGCCTACGCGGAATTCGTCTTCATGGATACGCTATGGCCCGACGTCGACCGCAGGACCCTGTGGGACGCCGTCGAGATCTATGCCAAACGGGATCGGCGCTACGGAGGCGCGGTGGACGCTGCGGCGCCCCGCTGACCGCGGCACCAAGCGGGCACAAGCGTGCTGTGAAACCCCTCAGTCCGGATAGGAAGCCAACCAGATGGCCACGTCCCTGTAGGCCTGCTGCCGGACGGTGCGCCGTGACAGGAACACATCGTGGAGTGCACCCGGGTAGCGGAATACCGCCGTCCGGCGCCCGAGGCCCAGCGCCCGGCGGGCAGTCTGCTCGACGTCGATCACGGCGTCGACGCGCATGAGCTCCGCGGTCCACTCAGCCTGGATCCGGGTCCGGCCGGAAAGCAGCACGAGCACCGGAGCGTCGATATTTAGTTTGCGCTCGACGGCGGCGTGGCCCGCCAGGACTGCCTTTGTCCACCCTGCGCGGATCGGGAAGGAAGCCCGCGGCCTCCATTCCGGATCAAGGGTCCACTCGCCGTGGGCCAGGTTGCTCACGCTTTCCCAGTAAGCCGGCATCTCGGGGAAACGGAAAGGACGCTTGGGGTCGGTGCGCGCAAACGGCTCCACCACGTGCATGGCGATGCTGCGGATCAGGCTGCTGCCTTGGAGCTCCAACCATGGCGAATTCAACGTCAGCGTGGCAATCCGGCCGGGATTCCGGTGAGCCCACAACGCCGCGATCAGGCCGCCCAGCGAATGGGCCACGAGGTGGATGGTGGGTGCCTCCGCGCTGCCTGTCAGCTCGGCGATATCCCGCTGGATGGCTTGCAGGGCGGCGTCGAGGTCTTCGTCGTAGACCGACAGGTCCGTGGTGTAGCCGGGAGTCTGGCCCGGCCGCAGGCTCCGCCCGAACTTGCGCAGGTCAAGCGCATAGAAATGGAATCCGGAGGCGCCCAGGAACTCAGCCAACTCGGTCTGCATGAAGTAGTCGGCCCAGCCGTGGAGATACAACACCACCCGCGGTGGCCCCTGGGTGACGGGAACGTCGCTCCGGCGCCGACGTCGAGTGAATGCCGTCAGCGCATCCAGGAGGCCGTGGGGCGCCGAGGTTGCGGGCACCGGACGGACGTATCGGACGAGGGTGGCGCAGACCGGCCCCTCCTCATCCGGTGGAAGTTCGAGCTCCAAGGCCTCGAAACCACCGCCGAGAAAGTCCTGTTGCCAGACCGGCAACCCCAGTTCCGTAGTCATGGCGTTTCCCCCGGTTGTCCAAGCTCGTGGCCTGCCGGAGGTACCGTCCGTGGCCCATTGGCAATGTACCCGTGAATCCACCGCGCAAGCCTGTCGTAGGCATCGGCCCGCACCGGACCGGCCGACAGGAACACGTCGTGGAGGCCGCCGTCCACCCGTTCCAGGGTGACGGTCCGGCCGAGGGTCATGGCACGGACGGCCATGGTGTTGACGTCCAGGACGGCGTCCGAATGCCGCATTGACTCCTGCCAGACCATGCCGTTGGCGCTCGCCCCGGAAATCAAGACCAGGATCGGGATGTCTATCCTCAGCCCTCGGGCTACCCTCGTGTGGCCGCTGAGGACCGCACTGAGCCAACCGGCCCGCATGGGGAAAGCCAACGGCGGACGGTACTTGTCGTCGAGGAGCCATTCTCCCTCGGCCGAGCTGCTGATGCTCCGGTAATAGAACCCTCGTTCGGGCAAGCGCAGGATTGTCTTGGGCCGGAACCGCGCGAGCGGCTTCACCATGGTCTGGGCTGCGCGGCGGACCACGGAACTTCCGTGCATTTCAAGCCACGGGCTATTAAGGACGAGGTACTGGACCGAGCCGGGGTGGCTGCTCACCCACAAAGCTGCCACGAGCCCGCCTGTGGAATGCCCCATGAGCGTCAACGAGCCGGGCTTCCCGCCAAACTGCTCTCCCGAGCGGATCATGTCAATGGCTTGGCTGATTTCGGCGTCGTAGTCGTTCAGGTCCTCAACGTAACCGCCTGGCGTGTCCGCTTGCAGGCTGCGGCCATGGTTGTGCATGTCCAACGCATAGAACTGGAAACCTTGTCCCGTCCAGAACTCCGCGAGGGCGACATTGAAAAAGTAGTCGCTCCAACCGTGCAGGAATAGCACCGAACGGTTGGCCGGCAAAGCAGGATCACCGGGACTTCCGGCGCCCTGGCGCGGGACATGGCGGACCAGCGTTGCGCGCCGGACAACTCCATCAGGCCCGGTTGCCTCGAATGCGCAACTCTCAAAGTCCGCACCGAGAATATCGGTCTGCCACTCCATGGGAACAGCTTAGACACTCGCCGCGGCATCGCGCCCGGCTGCACGTCCGGAGAACAGGCACCCGCCAAGGAACGTCCCTTCCAACGCCCGGTAGCCATGGATTCCTCCTCCGCCGAAGCCGGCGGCCTCGCCCGCCGCGTACAAGCCCGGGACGGGAACTCCGGAATCGCCAAGGACGCGTGAACGAAGGTCTGTTTGGAGTCCGCCCAGGCTCTTGCGCGTCAGGACGGAGAGCCGGACAGCGACGAGGGGACCGTGTTCCGGGTCGGTGAGCCGATGCGGAGGGGCCACACGCATGATCTTGTCGGTGGCGAAACGCCGGGCCGCCCGGATCGCGGCGAGCTGCGGATCCTTGCCCAGCCCGCTCGCCACTTGCAGGTCCCGGTCGTTGATGAGTGAATCGAGCCGGGCTGGATCAATCAGCGCCGAGCCTGTCAACGAGTTCATTTTGGCGGCGAGCCCGGCGGCTGTTGCCGCCTGCAGGAAATCCACGCCACGGTCCAGGAAAAAGCGCAATGGAGTATCGCTGCCGGGATTGAGCCTGGAGGCAAGGAGCCTGATGTCCTTGCCGGTGAGGTCCGGGTTCTGTTCCGAACCTGAGAGGGCGAACTCCTTCAGCGCGATGGTGCGGTTGCACACGAACCACGAATGTCCGTGCCCGCCCGCCAGGATATGCCTGAGGGCGCCGAGCGAGTCGAAGCCTGGAAACAGCGGCGCAGGCAACTGCCGTCCCGTCGCGTCAATCCACAGCGACGACGGACCGGGAAGTATCCGGATGCCGTGCGAAGGCCATACGGGGGAGTGGTTGTGGATGCCTTCGGGGTAGTGCCACATGCGGTCGCCATTGATGAGCCTACCGCCGGCGGCTGCGGCGGCAGCGAGGAACTCGCCGTCGACGGAAGCGGGTACGCCGCTCAGCATCTGTTCCGGAGCGCTATTGTCCGGCCATTGCTTCCGCACCGTGGCGTGGTTCCCGCCGATCCCGCCGGTAGTCACGATGATCGCTCCCGCAGTCGCCGCAAAGTGCCCGACGACGGTCCTTGGCGACGCTTGGCCGCGTCCGGCTCCGGACGCCTCAAGGATCTCGCCGCCGACCCCGGTGGCGCGGCCCGCCGTCGTCGTAATCTCCGTGGCGCGATGCCGGAAGTGGAGGGATATCCTTCCGCGGGCCACGCCTTCGTTGACTTTTGCCAGGAACGGTTGCACGACGCCGGGTCCCGTGCCCCACGTGACGTGGAACCGCGGGACCGTGTTGCCATGGCCTTGGGGACCATAGCCGCCCCGCTCGGCCCACTGCACCAAGGGAAAGAGCCGCACGCCGAGGGAGCTCAGCCACCGGCGTTTCTCGCCGGCGGCAAAATCCACGTAGGCCTCCGCCCAGAGCCGCGCCCAGGAGTCTTCCGGCCGGTCAAACGCCGCGGACGCGAGCCAGTCGTCCAAGGCGAGCTCGGCACTGTCCTTGACGCCCAACCACCGCTGCTCCGGGGAGTTGACCAGGAACAAGCCGCCGAAGGACCAATGTGCCTGGCCGCCCACGGAGGCGGGCGGCTCCTGGTCCAGGACGGCAACCCGTTTGCCGTCGGCATAGGCTTGGGCGGCGGCGACCAGTCCCGACAGTCCCGCCCCGATGACGACAACGTCGGCTTCAATGTTTGCCTTGGAGTGAGCTCCCTCACGCGGATTGTGCGGCATTCGTACATGCTACCGTCCGGTAACCGCGCTGGTTTGGTGCGCGACCCGTAAACCGGAAAACTAGGACCATGCGCGTTTACCCCACATTCTTCAAGCTGGCCTTCTCCTGGATGGATGCCGAAAAAGCCCACAAGATCGGCTTCCAGGCGATCCGCTTTGCACACCGCTCAGGCGCAGGACGCGTTCTGGCCAAAATGACCGCTCCGCACCCCTCCCTGCGCACGGAGGCTTTCGGGCTGACGTTCCCGTCGCCGTTCGGCCTTGCGGCGGGCTTCGACAAAGAGGGCCACGGAATCGAGGCCCTCGCTGAGCTGGGCTTCGGCCATGTGGAAGTGGGTACGATCACCGGCCAGGCGCAGCCCGGCAATGAGAAGCCACGGCTTTTCCGCCTGGTCGAGGACAAGGCCGTGATCAACCGCATGGGCTTCAACAACGACGGCGCAGCGGCCGTGGCCCCGCGGCTCAAGGCTGCGCGGGCGGCCCTGCAGCGGACGCATTCGGGAGTCCGTCCCGTGATCGGAGTCAACATCGGCAAGACCAAGGTTGTTGAGCTCGACGACGCAGTCGAGGACTATTTGGTCAGCGCCCGCAGCCTGGCACCCGCCGCCGACTACCTGGTAGTCAATGTCAGCTCGCCCAACACTCCGGGACTGCGCCTGCTCCAGAACGTCGAAACCCTTCGCCCCCTCCTGCGCGCCGTTGGAGACGCCGCGGACGAATCCGCCGGCCGCCATGTGCCGCTGCTCGTCAAGATCGCACCGGACCTGAGCGACGAAGACATCGACGACGTCGCCCGCCTCGCCTTGGACCTCAAGCTCGACGGGATCATTGCCACCAACACCACCATCAGCCGGGAAGGCCTGGTTTCCGACCCGGGCAAAGTGGACGCGTGCGGCGCCGGCGGGCTCTCCGGTGCGCCGCTCAAGGAGCGTTCGCTGGAGGTACTGCGCCGGCTGAAGGCCGCCGTGGGGGAGGGCCTGGTGCTGATCGCGGTCGGCGGAGTGCAGTCCGCGGCCGACGTCCAGGAAAGGCTCGACGCCGGAGCAACCCTCGTGCAGGGCTACACGGCATTCCTCTACGAAGGTCCGTTCTGGGCTGCCGGGATCAACAGGGCCTTGGCCAAACGTCGCAGTTAAGCGTCGCCGCTAAGCAGGCAGACGAGCACCGGACCACCAAGTGCGGTCAAGCAAAAAGACCCTGGAACAGCGGTTCCAGGGTCTTTTTGCTTGGTCGGACTCTTGTCCTTGGCGATTGGGGACCTTAGGCGGGGTACTGGCCCCGCTGCACTTGCGGCTTCGGCAGGCGCAGGCGACGGAATTGCAGTGAACGCATGCTGCCGTACCAGACGGTGCCACGCTCGACGTCGCCGAACTTCTGCGCCAAGCCCTTGCGCAACTTGCGGGAAAGGATGAACACATCCGCGAACACCGCGAGGAACATGACCCAGAAGCCGATCAGGATATAGCTCAGGACGTCGCTTCCTGAAGGAATGATGAAGGAGATGACCACGAAAAGCAGGGCACCGAACATCAAGTACTCACCCAGGCTGAAACGCGCATCGACATAGTCGCGCGCAAAACGCTTCTGGGGTCCCTTGTCCCGCAGGGGAAGGTATTTTTCGTCCCCGGTGTCCAGGGCCTGGCGCATTTTCTGGCGCTGATCCTGCACGGCAATGCGCTCGGCTTCTTTCGAGGCCTTGCGGTCCGTCGGCACGAGGGGCCGCTTGCGGGCCGCTTCCTGTTCCTTGCGCTTGGGCGTGGGAGCGCCCTTGCCAGGGCCTTTCACGGCGGCATCGGCGGCAAGCTGGTCTACTTGGTCTTGAGCGCTCGGCTCATCCTTTTTACGTCCAAACACCACTACAGAATACCCCGCAGGAACCGCGCCAAAGTCGACGTGACGTGCCGCCGTGGGAATGCGCCCGCCACGCCGCCAGGTCCGGTTCCACGGCGCCACTCGCGGCGGTAGTGTTTTCGCCATGACTTCAATGAATGCGGAGATCCCGCAGACCTTTTCCGGCGGCTCCGGCACGATCAATGTTGATGCGCTCAAGTCCTCCATCGATGCTTCTTTCGACGAGACCATGGCCCGTTTAAAGGCCTTGGTCGCCATCCCGGGGATCGCCTGGCCCAGCTTTGACCCTGCGGAACTGGAGCGTAGCGCCGAGGCCGTCGCGGCGCTGGTCCGCCAGTCGGGCTTCGGCGACGTTCAAATCCTGCGCTGCGACAAGGCCGACGGGACACCGGGAGGCCCTGCCATTGTTGCGCGCCGCGTTGCCGCGCCGGGCAAAGCGACGATCCTGCTTTACGCGCACCACGACGTGCAACCGCCGGGCGACATGAGCTTGTGGGACACCGAGCCCTTTGTGGCCGAGGAACGCGATGGCCGCCTTTATGGCCGGGGCGCGGCCGACGACAAAGCCGGAATCATGGCCCATCTGGCTTCCTATGCGGCGGTAACCCAGGTATTGGGAGACGATTTCGGGCTTGGTGTCACGTTGTTCTTCGAAGGCGAAGAGGAAGCCGGTTCGCCCACGTTCCGCACTTTCCTCGAGACACACCGCGAACTCCTCGAAGCGGACGTCATCGTCGTTGCGGATTCAAGCAACTGGAAAGTCGGCGTTCCCGCGCTGACAACCAGTCTCCGCGGCTTGGTCGACGGCACCTTCGAAGTGCGGGTCCTGGATCACGCCGTGCACTCGGGCATGTTCGGTGGTCCCGTGCTGGATGCTCCGACCCTTTTGTCCCGCCTCATCGCCACCCTGCACGACGACGACGGCAACGTGGCCATCGAGGGCTTGGTCGCCAGGGACGGCGTAGTAGAGGACGTCGACGAGGAACAGTACCGCGCCGACGCCTCCGTGCTCGACGGCGTACGGCTCGCAGGCAGCGGCAGCATCGCGTCAAGGCTTTGGACAAAGCCCGCGCTCTCCATCATCGGCATCGACGCGCCCGCCGTCGACGTCGCATCCAACACGCTGCTCCCCGCCGCGCGGGCGAAGTTCAGCCTGCGCTTGGCTCCCGGGCAAGATCCCGATGCCGCCATGGACGCCGTGGGAAGGCATCTGGAGGCGCATGCGCCCTTCGGAGCAAAGGTGACATTCGTGCCGGGGGAGCGGGGCAACGCCTTCTCCACCGATACTTCATCGGCTGCGGCACGGATCGCGATGTGGGCGCTGGGTGAGGCCTGGGGTGTGCCCGCCGTCGAAATGGGGATCGGTGGATCCATACCGTTCATCGCGGACCTGACGGAAACCTATCCCGATGTCCAGATCCTGGTGACCGGCGTCGAAGACCCGGACTCACGAGCCCACAGCGCCAACGAATCCCTTCACATCGGCGATTTCCGCAATGCTGTGCTGGCTGAGGCACTGATGCTCGCCCGTTTGAACATGGAAGGCCTCTGAGCCGCCGCCTGGAAGGGTCCGGGAACAAGGCAAGGGTCCGGCCGGTTACGTTAGGAGTTATAGCTATGCGCCGGCTCGACGTAGCATGTAGCTATAGCCCGCACGTATTTGGGTAAGGGCAGGCAGCGCGAAGGCGCAGCCGCCAAGAGCGTCATAAGAAGGTAGGCCAATGAGCACTGCAACCAACGAAAACAGCACCGGAGCGCAGCTCGCGGGCGGCGAGCTTCCTGAGCACGAGGTCATGTTGACCGATGTCGCCGCAGGCAAAGTCCGGAGCCTTCTTGAACAAGAAGGGCGCACCGACTTGCGGCTCCGCGTCGCTGTTCAGCCGGGCGGCTGCTCGGGCCTGATCTACCAGCTCTATTTCGACGAGCGTCTGCTCGACGGCGATGCCGTCCGCGACTACGACGGCGTCGAAGTGGTTGTCGACAAGATGAGCGTGCCTTACTTGAGCGGTGCCAGCATCGACTTCGAGGACACCATCTCGAAGCAGGGCTTCACCATCGACAACCCCAACGCCGGCGGGTCTTGCGCCTGCGGCGATTCGTTCCACTAGCCCGGGCATTCGCAGACTGTTGGCCCAGTTCAGCAACGGGTTGAACCCCGGCCGACGCACTGGGCCAGCATGTCGGCGAAAACCGCTCGGTAGCGGTAAGCTCTACATCGGGTAGTAAAACTTTAGTGTGCCCGGTGGGCTTCCGGCCGGCCGGGCTGCAGCAACAAGAGGAAGGGCCGTCTGTGAGTTCGCAGAACCGAACCGGCAGCCGACGCATAAAGATCACTTCGATCACTGGCTTGGCACTAGCCGGCGCGTTGGTTTTGACCGGATGTTCACCAGAGGTAGGAAAAGGCTGGTTGCCCACGGAACGTGGCACCACCAGCAACACCGATCGGATCATGGACCTCTGGGTCAACTCATGGATCGCCGCCCTCGCCGTCGGCATTATTACTTGGGGCCTGCTGGTCTGGTGCATCATCGCCTACCGCCGCCGCAAGGGCACCACGGGTTTCCCGAAGCAGCTTAGCTACAACCTCCCTCTGGAGGTCTTTTATTTGACCATTCCGCTGTTCATGGTGCTGGTGTTCTTCTACTTCACCGATCAGGACCAGCGTGCAATCGATGACCGATCCCAGCCGGCCGACGTCACGATTGACGTCCGCGGCAAGCAGTGGGCATGGGACTTCAACTACGTGAAGGGCTCGGTCGTCACTGAAGACCTTCACGAAGCCGGCGTCCAGGCGCACCTCACAGGCAACGCGATCGACTTGAATCAGTTGCCGACTCTGTACCTTCCGGTCAACAAGTCGGTTGACCTTGAGCTGAACTCACGCGACGTTATCCACTCTTTCTGGGTTCCGGCCTTCCTGCAGAAGCGCGACGTGATTCCCGGCAAGACCAACTACATCAGGTTGACCCCCACCAAGGAGGGCACCTATGACGGCAAGTGCGCCGAACTCTGCGGTGAATACCACTCTGAGATGCTGTTCCGCGTGAAGGTCGTTTCCGAAGCCGAGTTCCAGGCTCACATGGACCAGCTTCGCCAGAGCGGCAACACCGGTCTTCTCGATTCGAAGTACGACCGCAACCCGAACCTGAACGCAAAGAATTAAGGGAAGCGACGTGGCTACTTACACCCAATCCGCCGGAGTCCTTGACGCTCCGGTAGTACCGAAGTCCAAGGGACGCATCGTCGTCAACTGGATCACCTCCACCGACCACAAGACCATCGGGTACATGTACCTGATCGCGTCCTTTGTGTTCTTCTGCCTGGGCGGCGTTATGGCGCTGCTGATGCGTGCGGAACTGTTCGAGCCCGGCATGCAGATCCTGCAGACCAAGGAACAGTACAACCAGCTCTTCACGATGCACGGCACCGTGATGCTGCTGATGTTTGCAACGCCGCTTTTCGCCGGCTTCGCGAACGTCATCATGCCGCTTCAGATCGGTGCCCCCGACGTTGCCTTCCCGCGGCTGAACGCGCTGGCATTCTGGTTCTTCCTCTTTGGCTCCACCATCGCGGTGTCCGGCTTCATCACCCCGCAGGGTGCTGCCTCCTTCGGGTGGTTCGCGTATGCTCCCTTGTCGGACACGACGTTCACCCCCGGCGTGGGTGGAGACCTGTGGGTCTTCGGCCTGGCATTGTCTGGTTTCGGAACCATCCTCGGTGCCGTGAACTTCATTACCACCATCATCTGCATGCGCGCTCCCGGCATGACGATGTGGCGCATGCCGATCTTCACCTGGAACACCCTCGTGACGGCAATCCTGGTTCTCATGGCCTTCCCGCCGCTCGCCGCCGCGCTCTTCGCGCTCGGTGCTGACCGCCGCTTCGGAGCCCACATCTTCGACCCGGAGAACGGCGGAGCTGTCTTGTGGCAGCACCTGTTCTGGTTCTTCGGCCACCCCGAGGTTTACATCATTGCGCTGCCGTTCTTTGGCATCGTGTCCGAGATCTTCCCGGTATTCAGCCGCAAACCGATCTTCGGCTACAAGGGCCTGGTCTACGCGACCATCGCCATTGCCGCCCTCTCGGTTACCGTTTGGGCGCACCACATGTACGTCACCGGATCGGTGCTGCTGCCGTTCTTCTCCTTCATGACGATGCTGATCGCGGTACCCACCGGCGTGAAGTTCTTCAACTGGATCGGCACCCTGTGGCAGGGCTCGATCACCTTCGAGACGCCCATGCTCTGGAGCATCGGCTTCCTGGTCACCTTCCTCTTCGGCGGCCTGACGGGCATTATCCTGGCTTCCCCGCCGCTTGACTTCCACGTATCGGACTCCTACTTCGTCGTGGCGCACTTCCATTACGTGGTCTTCGGCACCGTGGTGTTCGCAATGTTCGCAGGCTTCTACTTCTGGTGGCCCAAGTGGACAGGCAAGATGCTCAACGAGCGGCTCGGCAAGATCCACTTCTGGCTCCTGTTCCTGGGCTTCCACGGCACCTTCCTCATCCAGCACTGGCTTGGCGTCGAGGGCATGCCCCGGCGTTACGCCGACTACCTGCCGCAGGACGGCTTCACCTGGATGAACCAGTTCTCGACCATTTCATCCTTCGTGCTCGGCGCCTCGCTCCTGCCGTTCTTCTGGAATGTCTACATCACCTGGCGCAGCAACAAGAAGGTCGAAGTAGACGACCCCTGGGGCTTCGGCGCTTCGCTGGAGTGGGCCACATCGTGCCCGCCGCCGCGGCACAACTTCACCTCCTTGCCCCGCATTCGTTCCGAACGTCCTGCTTTGGACCTCCACCACCCGGAACTCGCCCAGCACCACACTGCCGAGAGCCCTACGCCGGCAGCAAAGGTACTCGGCAACGCTGACCAGAAGGACGCGAAATGAAAATCGAATCATGGATTTTTGGAGCCGGTAGTTTTTTCTTCGTGCCGGTGGCACTGGTCTATGGTTTTCTGAACCACTGGTCTGAGTGGGTCGGAACCCTCGGCATCCTCCTGGTCGGTGGCCTGGCCGGCATGATCGGCGGCTACCTCGGTTTCACGGGCAAGCGCGTCGGCATGCGTCCGGAGGACCGTCCGGACGCCGAGATCCACGAGGGCGCCGGCGAGCAGGGACATTTCAGCCCCTGGAGCTGGTGGCCGCTGGTGCTCGGCCTGTCGTGTGCCGCTGGGTTCCTTGGCTTGGCTGTAGGTTTCTGGATCACGTTCGTCGCTGCCGGTCTTGCGGTCGTAGCCTTGGTCGGTTGGGTGTTCGAATACAGCCGCGGAGACCACGCGCACTAGAAGTACTTGAACGACGACGGCGGGCCCCACCATTGGTGGGGCCCGCCGTCGTCGTATCCGGGTTGTACGTCGTTGACACACCCCGGGGTGAGTCAACAGGCCGCTTGCCCGTTCACGGGCCTTCTACGGCCTCCAGGACGGCCGAAAGCGCGGCCAAGGCATCATCGACCTCGTCAGGCGTGCGGCCGGCTTCTAGCGCTTCTCCGGAGACCGACAGCACCACCTCGCACCCGTGGCCGAAATCCTCGGTCATGACCTCGAGCAAAGACCGGGCATCCACCGCTTGCTGGCCAGGCTTGCGGATCGTCACCGGAAGGCCCGTGGCCGTCACGGCCCGCACGAAAACGGCAGCAGCCCGTGCATGGAGGCCGATCTCTGCGGCGACGATGGCTTTGTGCTCGGGCAAACCGGCTCCTTTGACTCTGACGGCCTGAATGCCGACTGCGATTTTGATCCCTACAAGCGTAGCGCCGCCACGCGACCGCACTGTTCGCAGTGCCCAACTGGTCTAGACCTGCCGGTGGATTGGCCTACGCTTATTTCATGAAAGATTTCGTGGCCGGAGACCGTCGTGCCCGCTGAAGCAGCACGTATCGCGGGGGAGATAGACCGCAAGAGCGGAACTCCTATCTACGTTCAACTGCGCGAGATCTTGCGCAGCTATATCTCCGAGTCCTGTAAGCCCGGTGCGGCGCTGCCTTCGGAACGGGACCTCTCCGAACGGTTCGGGCTTGCCAGGATGACGGTCCGGCAGGCCATTGATGCCCTCGTCGGCGAGGAAGTCATTGAACGCGTGGTTGGACTGGGAACTTTTGTCCGCAAACCGAAGCTGGACCTTCAGGTGAAGCTCACCTCGTACAGCGAAGAGATGCAACGCCGCGGCATGGTTCCGGCAGCCAAGGTCCTGAGCTTTGAACAAATCGCGGCCAGTGCCTTCCTGGCGAGGGAACTCCAACTGGAGGAAGGGACGCCGTTGGTCCGCTTCAGGCGGCTCCTCCTCGCTGACAACGAGCCCATGAGCGTGGACGAAAACTTCATCCCTGCGCATCGCGTGCCAGGACTCCTGGACGATGCGCCTCCCACTTCCCTGTACAACGTCCTGAGCGAGAAGTACGGACTGGTGATGGAGTGGGGAGAGGACATGATCGAAGCAACGGCAGCTTCGCCATCAACGGCGCGGCTCTTGAACGTCGACGTCGGTACGCCGTTGCTCAAGATCCAGCGCCACGCTTTCGTTGCCCGCGCGATGGTTGACTACTCCGTGTCGTACTACCGTGCCGACCGGTACAAGTTGTGGGTCCCGTTGCAGCGTCCGGGCGTCCGGTCCACCCGAAGCCAATCCACGGGCTACCGCACCCACTAGTTCAAAGCCGGCGAACCGCCCGCTTGAAAGCCCGAAGAAACGAGAGAAGGCCCTGTCCATAATGGACAGGGCCTTCTCTGTGCTAGCTGCGGGAACTAGTGGCTAAGGCTCTTGTGCTCTTCGACGGACTCGATGGCCTCATGGTGGCCGTGTCCGTGCGCAGCTTCAAGCTCGGCCGGTGTTGCCGGAGCAACACGGTCTTCGAAGAACCACCTGGAGAGCGCCGCGCGGCGCTTCTCCTTCGGGGTGACGACGCCGTGTTCGTTCGGCTCAGCCGGCAACGGTGAAGGCGACTCGAAGCCCACAAGCCTGTACTGCTTGTAGTCGTCCAGGGGCGCGTGTACCTCGATGAACTCGCCATGCGGCAGGCGCACGATACGACCCGTCTCGCGGCCATGCAGGGCGATTTCGCGGTCCTTGCGCTGCAGCGCAAGGGCTACGCGCTTCGTCACCATGAATGCAAGGATCGGGCCGATGAAGAACAGCGTGCGCAGCCAGTACGTAACGTCGTTCAGGGCAACGTGGAAGTGCGTTGCGATGAGGTCCGAACCGGCAGCGGCCCACATGACGCAGTACCAGGTGAAGCCTGCTACGCCAATGGCAGTACGGGTAGGAGCGTTGCGGGGACGGTCCAGGACGTGGTGCTCACGGTTGTCCTTGGTGATCCAGCGTTCGATCCACGGGTACATGAACAGCACCGTGAAAATGATGCCGGCGGGAACCAATGCGGGCAGCAGCACATTCAGCGTCAGCACATGGCCGAAAATGATGTACTCGAAGTGGAAGTCGTTGACCACGCCGGGCATGAGCCGCAGGGCGCCATCGACGAAGCCGATGTACCAGTCAGGTTGGGTACCTGCCGACACGGGGGAGGGGTCGTACGGCCCGTAGTTCCAGATCGGGTTGATAGTGAACATCGCAGCCATGAGGGCAACGACACCGAAGACGATGAAGAAGAAGCCGCCGGCCTTTGCAGCGTAAACCGGTCCCAGGGGGTAACCGACGACGTTGCCGTCATTGCGACCCGGGCCGGGGTACTGCGTGTGCTTGTGCACAACCACCATGAAGAGGTGGATGACGATCATCAGCAGAATCATCGCCGGAACGAGCAGGATGTGCAGCACGTACAAACGGCCGATGATGGCTGTTCCCGGAAACTCGCCTCCGAAGAGGAAGAACGAGATGTACGTTCCGATCACGGGGATGGACTTGATGACACCGTCGATGATTCGCAGGCCGTTACCGGAGAGCAGGTCATCGGGAAGCGAATATCCCGTGAAGCCTTCGGCCATGGCCAGGATGAGCAGGACGCCGCCCACTACCCAGTTCATTTCACGCGGCTTGCGGAAAGCACCCGTGAAGAAAACGCGCAGCATGTGCACACCAAGCGATGCCACGAACAGCAACGCCGCCCAGTGGTGGACCTGGCGGAAGAACAAGCCGCCGCGGATGTCGAAGGAAATGTTCAGCGACGAGTTGTACGCGACGGACATTTCGACATTGGTCAGCGGCGTGTATGAACCCGCATAGTGGGTCTCAGCCATGGACGGGTCAAAGAAGAACGTCAGGAAGGTACCCGACATGAGGAGAATGACGAAGGAATACAGCGCCACCTCACCGAACATGAACGACCAGTGGTCGGGAAAGACCTTCCGGCCGAATTCACGCAGGATTCCGGATCCGCCGACGCGCTCGTCAACGAAGTCCGTGATCCGGCCAACCTTGGTTTTGGGTGCGAAGGGGACTTCAGCTGTTGATGAGGCGCTCATGCTCGTCACGCTCCCAGTAACTCGGTCCTACAGGTTCTTTGAAATCGCTCGTCGCTACGAGGTAGCCCTCAGCGTCTACCGCGATGGGCAGCTGGGGGAGCGGGCGGCTGGCGGGGCCGAAGATAACCTTGCATTCCTTGGTGAGGTCGAAGGTTGACTGGTGGCACGGGCACAGCAGGTGGTGCGTTTGCTGCTCATAAAGGGCAACGGGGCAACCGACGTGGGTGCAGATCTTGGAGTAGGCAACGATTCCGTTGTAGCTCCAGGTTTCGCGGCCCTTGGAAATCGTCAAGTCATCCGGGTTGAGGCGCATGAGCAAAACGACGGCCTTGGCCTTCGCGTTGAGCTTGCCCTCCTGGAGTTCGTTGAGGCCTTCCGGGATGACGTGGAAGGCAGAACCGATGGTCACGTCCGATGCCTTGATCGGAGTTCCGTCGGGGTCACGGGTGAGGCGCTTGAGCTTGCCGTCCTGGGGAGCCCACATGGTGTGTGCGAGCGTGGTGTCCGGGCGGGGACCAAGGTCACCGAATACTGCCAATGCCGGGAGGGGTGCCAGTGCCACAGCGCCCAAAAGGGTGTTGCGGATCAGCGGGCGGCGCTTGATGCCGGTTTCCTCGACGATGTCCTCGACGATTCGCACGGCTGCCTGCCGGTCTTCCTCGGTGCGGATGGCGTGGCGCTCTTCCGAGACCTCGTGGTCCGGCATGAGCGCCTTGGCCCAGTGCACGATGCCCGTGCCGATGCCGAGCATTGCAAATGCGGTGCCAAGGCCGAGCAACAGGTTCTGGGTGCGGATCGTTGCGATCGTGGAGTCGTGCCCCAGATCGATGGCAAAGTACGACACCAGGAAGATCACCGTGCCGATGACGGAGATGCCAAACAGTATGGCCACCTGCCGCTCGGCTCGCTTGGCGGCTCTCGGGTCCGTGTCAGCCAGGCGCAAACGGTGCGGAGGAAGCCCAGGATCCTGGAACTTCTCCACAACATTCTGACCAGCCGTAGCTACGGTGCCCGAGTGGTTCGGACTGCCGTCACTATGGTTGCCCATAATTCGCCTCATCCTTCTCTCGTTGTCCCGGCCGTAACCGGGTTGATGTTCAATTCAAAACTGCTGCGGGGACAGCAGAAGTTTTTGTAGTGCGCTGGCCTAGGACGTGCGCGACGTCAGCCAGATGGTGAAGCCGATGATGACGCCGAGGCCTGCAACCCAGACGAAGAGACCTTCGGATACAGGACCCAGGCCTCCGAGGTCGGCGCCGCCGGGCGAGCCGTTGGCTTCGATCTTCTTCAGGAAGGTGATGATGTCGCGCTTGCCCTCAGGAGAGATATTGGCGTCGTTGAAGACGGGCATGTTCTGCGGACCAGTCACCATGGCTTCATAGATGTGCTGGCTCGACACGCCGGCAAGTGCCGGAGCGAACTTTCCACGGGTCAAGGCACCGCCGGCAGCTGCGGCGTTGTGGCACATCGCGCAGTTCACGCGGAAGAGTTCGCCACCCTTGGCGGCATCTCCGTTTGCGTCGAGCAACGATGCGTCGGGAATGGCCGGGCCGGCGCCGAGAGATGCGACGTAGGCCGCCAGCTGCCGGGTCTGCTGGTCGTTGAACTGCCTCGGCTTTTCCTGGGCCTGGGGTCCGTTCATCTGCATGGGCATACGGCCGGTGCCAACCTGGAAGTCAACTGCAGCAGCACCCACGCCGACCAGCGAGGGGGCGTCCTTGGTTCCGCTGGCGCCCATGCCGTGGCACGTGGCGCAGTTGGCGGCAAAGAGCTTGCCGCCCTCTTGGACATCGCTGGCGCTGTAGCTAGTGGTATCTGCCTTCGCCTGGTTGACCGTTGTGGCAACGGCGTAGAGCCCACCAGTGACGAGGAGTCCCATCAGCAGCAGCGCAATGGCTGCCAGTGGATGACGTCGCTTCTGCGAGAGTGCCTTCACGTGGTGGTTCCTTTATTCGATCCTGCGTCGGCTCCGTGAGCCGCTTCTTTAAAATTCATCCTCTTGTGCAAGAAGAGTCGGTGCCGGCTACTTCAGTACGTAGATGACCAGGAAGAGGCCAATCCACACAACATCCACGAAGTGCCAATAGTACGAGGTGACGATTGCCGAGGTCGCTTCAAAGTGCCCGAACTTCTTGGCGGCGTATGCGCGGCCAATGATGAACAGGAAGGCGATGAGGCCGCCGATGACGTGGAGACCGTGGAAGCCGGTTGTGATGTAGAACGAGGAACCGTAGGCGTTGGCCGAGAGCGTAACGTGTTCGGACACAAGCATCGCGTATTCCGTGGTCTGGCCGGCAACGAAGAAGGAGCCCATGATGAAGGTCAGGATGAACCATTCGTTCATGCCCCAGCGGGTGAACTGAAGCACACCACCTCGACGGCGCGGCTCAAGTCGCTCGGCAGCGAAGACGCCCATCTGGCAAGTGAAGGAGCTCGACACGAGGACGATCGTGTTTACAAGCGCAAACGGGAAGTTGAGCTTGCCGGTTTCTTCCGCCCACAGCGCGCCTGACGTGGAGCGCAGCGTGAAGTACATGGCGAAGAGACCGGCGAAGAACATCAACTCACTGGAAAGCCACACAACGGTTCCAACGGAAACCAAATTGGGGCGATTCAGCGTCGGGTGCGCCGGGGTACTGGGGGCATGGGTCGCAGATGTCACAAGGACATTATGTCTGTAAAAGTCCGGACTTCCCAATGCGAACCGCCATTTGGGGAGACTTTTTCTACAAAGACGCGAATTCGCGCGGAAAAGTTCCCGGCGTCCTTAGCATTGGTCACGGAGCAGGGTGGATCGCTAGCATCAAGTGGTGACTTCACAGGCATCTGCAGAGCAGGCAAGCAACTCGTGGCCCGGACTCATCTCCGCATTGATCAACGGGCATGACCTCTCCGTCGAGAACACGGAATGGGCCATGAACACGATCATGTCCGGGGAAGCCGCGCCTTCCCAGATTGCCGGTTTCCTGGTTGCCCTGCGCGCCAAAGGGGAAACGGTGGATGAAGTCACGGGACTGGTCGAGGCGATGCTCTCCAACGCCAAAGCTGTGAACATTCCCGGCGAAAAGCTTGACATCGTGGGCACCGGAGGCGATCGGCTCAACACGGTCAACATCTCGACGATGGCTGCCCTTGTCGCGGCGGGCGCGGGAGCGCGCGTCGTAAAGCACGGGAACCGGGCGGCATCGTCGTCGTCGGGGTCCGCCGACGTCCTGGAAGCGTTGGGCGTGAGGCTCGACTTGCCGATCGAACGCGTGGCCCGCAACGCCGAAGAGGCGGGCATCACCTTCTGTTTCGCCCAGGTATTCCACCCGTCATTCCGCCATACCGGCGTTGTGCGGGCGGAACTTGGGATTCCCACGGCCTTCAACTTCCTGGGCCCGATGACCAACCCGGCCCACGTGCAGGCCTCGGCCGTGGGTGTTGCCAACGCCACAATGGCTCCGTTGATCGCGGGGGTCCTGGCGCGCCGGGGGAGCCGCGGACTGGTGTTCCGCGGCGAAGACGGCCTCGATGAACTCACCACCACAGGCCCGTCGACGGTGTGGGAAATCAGGAACGGGAAGGTCATCGAGCAGCGGTTCTCGCCGGCGGATCTTGGGATCGCGGCGGCGACCGTCGCCGATCTTCGAGGCGGCAACGCTGTGGCGAATGCCGCCGTCGTGCGCGAAGTACTTGGGGGGAAGCCGGGCCCGGTCCGGGACGCCGTGGTCCTCAACGCCGCTGCGGGCCTCGTGGCCTTCGACACTGCTGCCGACGGGCCGTTCCTGGAGCGAATGAAATCGGCCTGGCTGCGGGCTGCGGAATCCATTGATTCCGGCGCGGCCATCCGCGTCCTCGACACATGGGTGGGACTCACCCAAGGGTAGGCAGGACGCCGGGATTCCGGCGGTTACTGCTCGAAGCCCAACGAAAATGCGGCATCCAGATCATGCTGTGAGTAGGCACGGAACGCGATGTGCGTGGTGGTGTGAACCACTGCGGGAACCTTGGAGAGCTTGTCGGCGATGACGTCCGCCAATTCCTCATGCTTCGCCACGCGCGCCACGGCAATAAGGTCCCATTCCCCTGTGACGGAGTAGACCTCGCTGATCCCTTGGATGGCGGAGATCTCCTCGGCCGTCTCCGGGATGCGTGAAGCGTCGGTCTTGATCAGGACGAAAGCGGTGATCACTGGGGGCAGCCTTTCCGAAGTGCAGCAGTGGACGTAGCAAGCCTAGTGCATCGGCGGGTGCTTAGGACTGGCGGCTCCGGCGGCGGACCCGCACCACGAGCGCGATCACAGCGCGGTAGCCAAGCAGCAGGATCGCCAGGCTGATCAGGGCGACAATGATGAACGCGAGCACCACGGTCTGTCCGGTAGCGGCACGCAAAAGCATGCCCCCGGCCACGGTTGCAATCCATACAACGACGCCGGCCGGCCAGGCCTGGAAGGGTACCCGCCATGCCCGCACGGCGAGCCACCCGATCGCGGCACCGGCAAGGAACGGCCAAGCAGTGGCAAAGACCCCGGCCAGCACATCCGCGCGCTGGTGTGCGTCGCGGCCAATGGCCGCGAAAACAAGAATAAGAACGGCGTCGGCCAGTCCGGCGATGAAGGCAGTGCGGACCAGGATTGGTTTTGAAGCAGGCATGGAAACGACACTATCCCGCACTGATCCCGAACTCGAACCGAAGGTCCCGCTCATGCCGCCGGACCTTGAACCCGCACGGGGTACCGCGGAAGATGTGGCTACGACACTTGAAGCGACTATCCCCGGAGGTACGGCATGAGGCTGATCCAGGTTGCCCAGCGGGCGGCGGACCTTGAGCGGGCATCGGCGTTTTACTCCCGGCTGCTAGGCAGTGAGCCGAGCGGAAGATTCGATCCGCCCGGCCTGCTCTTCTTTGATCTCGACGGCGTCCGGCTTCTGCTGGATCGAAGCGCTCCGTCGTCGCTGATCTATCTTGACGTAGCCGATCTCCGGCGCTCTGTTGAAGAACTCCGCGCCTCCGGGGCCAAGATCGTCCAGGAACCACAATTGGTTTACAACCACGTCGACGGGAGCCTGGGGCCGGCCGGGACCGAGGAATGGATGGCCTTCATCGAGGACAGCGAGGGCAACACGGTGGGCCTCGTCGGCCGCGAGGCGAGCCGCGGGGCAAGCCGCGCCTGAAAACCGGGGCTGCCGCCGTCGGGCCCGGAAAGTTTGGCTGTAGATGGTCCCGGCGTGCGCTGTTAGCATGGCGAAAAGGTAGCTGATCGTGCTGCCCCCAAACACTGAGGAGACATGTAATGACCACGAACCTCAACCCCTACATCAGCTTTCGCGACAACGCCAAGGAGGCCATGGCATTCTACCAATCGGTCTTCGGCGGCGAGCTGACCCAAAGCACCTTCGCGGAGTTCCACGCGAGCGAAGACCCCGCCGAAAGCGACAAGATCATGCACTCGGCACTCAAAACAGACAACGGAATGCTGCTCATGGCCGCAGACACCCCCAACAGCATGGATTACAGTCCCGGAAACAACATCTCCGTGTCCCTCAGCGGCGACGACGAAGCAGAACTTCGCGGCTATTGGGACGGACTGGCCGACGGCGGGACGGTCACGGTGCCGATGGAGAAGGCGCCGTGGGGGGACATCTTCGGGATGTTGACTGACAAGTTCGGCATTGCGTGGCTGGTCAACGTTTCGGCGGAGCAGCCCCAGTAGCACGAAAACAGAAAGCGCCCTCCGCCACGCAATGCGAGGCGGAGGGCGCTCTGTCTTCTGGGGCTATCCGACCGGGTTGGTCGTCTGGCAGGTCTGGTCCTGGGCGGTTTGGGCGACGACATCGTTGGGCTTGGGGGCCGGAAGTGTCGGCTTGTCGCCTGTGGCGAAGTCCTGTCCGGCGTAGAGCTGGACTCCCTGGACACTGCCGACCTGCTGCACGCTCGTCGCCGGCAACCCGAACATTGCAGCGACGTCCGCGGCAACGTCGGCAAAACCAGCACCGTAATAGACCATGGTCTGTGGCCTGGCATCGGCTTGGATCTTGGCCAGCTTCGTGAATCCACCGGCGGAGAGCAGCGATCCGATCTCCTGGCTTCTGCCGGTCACACCCGTTCCATTGGCGACGGTGACCGGCTGAAGTGCCTTGTTGTATCCGGCCTTCGGAGCTTCGGTCGATGGAGCAGGGGACGCCGCGGCGCTTGGTGCGGGCTGGCTGAGGTCCGGGCTCTTCGTCAAGGCGGCGAAGAAGTTGCTGGCCGCCGGTTGGTCGAGGTCGAGCCTGTTGGGATCGGAGGCGGCCGGGACGTTGGGCACGGTGATGAAGTTGACCTTGGCCGGGTCAATGTTCTTGAGCCTGCCCGCGATGGTCAATAGGGCCGGAACCGAGGCGAGTCCGTTGTCGACGGTGAGGTTCTTGGTGACGGTATCGGCGATGCCGAGCATCTTCTGGGGGTTTCCGAGCGTTCCGTCAGCTTTGAGCTTCCGGACGAGGGAACCGAGGAACGATTGCTGCGCCTTGATCCGTCCGAGGTCTCCGCCGTCGGAAAATGCATGGCGGGTGCGCAGGAAGGCCAGGGCCTGGTCGCCTTCCACCTGTGAAGTGCCCTTAGGCAAGTGCAATCCGGAGTCGGGGTCGTTGACGGCAGTACTCACGCAGACGTCGACGCCGCCGACGGCCTTGGATAGTTCGGTCACGGCGTTGAAGTCGGCCATCATGAAGTGGTCGACCTCCAGACCCGTGAGCTTGTTGACGGTATCAACGGCGCAGCCGATGCCCGCCTCGGCCATGGCGCTGTTGATCATCGCATTTTGGCGTTCGGGGTATTGCTTGCCGGTTTTGTTATCCGTACAAGCCGGCACATCGACCAACAAGTCGCGGGGGAAACTGATGACGTTGACGTGGTTGTTGTCCGCGGAAATATCCAGCAACATCATGACGTCCGATTGGCCGTAGCCCGAGGATTGGTCGGTGGTGCCGAACTGCCCGTTCTTCCCGCTCCTGGTATCAGTACCCAGAACAAGGATTTGAAGCCGGTCCTTGCTGTCGTCCACCGGTCCTTCCGTCCTGATGCCACCGGCGCCGAGTGCGGACGATGAGATGTTGGACTGAAGGCGCCATACCCAATACCCTCCGAACGCGATGACTGCGATCAGCAGGACAGCCACTGCGGCGCTGGTGATTTTGAACCAGCGGGGCGAGCGGCGAAAGCTGAACCGCCGGCTGCGGGCAGCCAGCTTTCCCTGGCCCGGATAGGCGACAGGGGGTGACTGACCCGGCTCCGGGCTGGGTGCATCGTGGCGAGTGACCAAAAGGGAAACTACCTCTCCAGGGATAATACGGACTGCCCTATTGTAGCCGGGGGTTCTGGGAAGGTTCGGTGAAGCCCGCGGCACCGACCTATTCGTTGTGAATAGTATTTGCTCCCATGGAAGGGGCTGCCAGCGTCCCGTCCTTACTGTTCCCGGTATGAGGCCAGTTTCAGTACGCAAGCCGTCGGCTGTGCAATTGTCCATGTTCATGCTCGCGTGTGCCGTTGGAGTTCCGGTGCTCACCGCTCCTCCTGCGAATGCTTCGTCAGCGGCTCTTTCCGTCGCTCCGGACCCGACTCCCACCAAACTGGACTTCGCCAACGTCAACGGAGACACGTGGATCGTACCGGCCGGTGTGCGTTCCATCGATGTCCGGGCCTGGGGCTCCGCCGGCGGCGGTGGCGGACCAATCAACATTCCTGGTACCGCTCTTGTTGTGAGCAATGATGGTCCCGGCGGAGCGGGGGCCGACATTCGTGCCACGCTGCAAGTGACGCCGGGGGAGACCCTGAAGATCTACGCTTCAACACCTGGCGGGGGGACAGGGTCGCGGCATAATCCAGGGGTCGGCGGACTGGGATTCATTCGCGGAGGTTCAGGTGGCACCGGTTCCCTCGCCGGATCTGCCGGTGGCGGTGGCGGCGGCGCGAGCGCCGTAGTCAACGGGAAAGGGATCCCGCTTGTGGTCGCCGCCGGCGGCGGCGGGGGTGCAGGCCACGGGGCTGCTTTCGTGTACTGCAATGGCGGTGCCGGGGGTGCCGCCAACCAGAATGGCCAGTCAGCGGACGGGTGGTGCGCAGGCGGGGCGCCTGGCGCCGACTCCGGAGTCATCGGGCCGAGCGGCGCAGCGGGAACCGGTGGCGGCGGAGCCGGAAATTCGTCCAGCGGCGGCGGCGGAGGGGGTGGCGGTGGCGGTTGGCTAAGTGGTTCAGGTGCTCTTGGCAGCCGCGTCGGTGGCGCCGGAGGGGGTGGCGGTGGCGGCGGCAGCAGCTACGTTGACCCCACCGCGAGCAACGTGATCAGGGGATACAACGCGGGTAGCGGTTGGGTCAGCTTTTGGTACACCCCCGACTACGCCACAAAGACCAGTGTCGTCGCGACGGCGAATCCTTCCATCTACGGCACCCCCGGCGGCTACGTCGCAACAGTCGTCAATTCCGACCTTGGCGGGCTGGTTCCACGCGGCGAGGTTGCAGTCACCGACAATAGCGGCACGGAGCTTGCAACCGCTCCCGTCGACGCCGCTGGTACTGCCAACATCAGGGCAATCGACCTACCCGCGGGTTCCCACGATCTGGCTTTCAATTACCGGCCACGCAACACTGATTCCTACAAATTCCAATCCTCCGCTGCATCCCTGAACCAACTCGTACAGCCTCTCGCAACGCGGATCGTCCGTACGACTGTTTCCGCCGAGCTGCTGAGCAAGCCCGCAACGATAACCGGTACGGTGTCCGCCGACACTGCCGCGGCGGCCGGCAAGGTCACGACAGCCTCGAGCGCTTCTTCTCCTGTTGTGCCCACGGGGCAAGTGACTTTGAGTTTGAACGGCAACGTTCTCGGAACGGCGCCCTTGGATTCGCGCGGTGACTTCACCACCACGATCCCTTGGGCCGAAGGTAGTCGCACAGTTCAACTCAGCTACGACGGCGACACCAACTTCAGGCCCGCAGAACCGGTGACGGTTCAAGTGAACGCCGCGCGGGCACAAGCGACCGTCCTTCTTGTTCCATCGTCAACTTCCGTCTTGGAAGGCCGGACTGTGGACGTACGGGTAAACGTCACGGCGAGCAGTTCGCTCCCGGTGCAGCCTGGCGGAACCGTCATTTTGACAGTAGACAACCGGGTCCGGCTGCCTGAGGTGACCTTGGTCTCCGGCTCGGCCGCTGTCACCCTTCCGGCACTGTCCATAGGGAACCACGAAATAAAAGTGGACTACTCAGGCGACACCTATTTCCGGCCCGCTTCGGGAGCGCCGGCTTCAATTGCCGTGACGGCTCCGGCCGTGCCTACGGTTCCGGCCGTGCCTACGGTTCCGGCGGCTGTTCCCGCGGCGCCGGGTCCGGCGTCGTCCGCCGCGGCCTTGCCAGCAGCGTCGACGGCGCCGCTTGGCACCCTCGCGAACACCGGGTCCAACGGTCCGGCCTTTGCCGGATTGGGACTCGGGGCCGTTGCCGCGCTCGTTCTCGGTTTGTTCCTCCGGCTCTGGAGCCGCCCACCACACCTTGGCGGCCCCCGGGGCCAACAGGGAAGAAAGGGTTGATTTGCCCATAATATGGCGGCATGACGTCACGCACGGTCGTACATCCGGGACTGTCAAACGATGACACTCCCGCCGCTGTACTGAAACGCACACGCCAGTGCGGAGGCGGGATTGTTGTGCTCACCGGGATCCAGGGGATCGGCAAAACGACATGGTGCCTGCAACTCACGGATGCTTTGAGGCGGGCAAACGTGGTGGCCTGCAGCGCGGACACTTTCGAAAGTACCCTTGCGCTGTCCTTTATTGACAAGCTTCTTGTGGCTCTGGGCCATCGCGGGGCCGAACCCCTCTCAGATGTTGTCATGGCCGCCCGCCAACTATTGTCTGCGCTGGCTGCCCGTCCCAAGAACATCAGTTGCATGGTCATAGACAACGCCCAATGGATAGATGAACGCTCCGCCAAGGCCCTGCGGTTCGTGCTTCAGAGGCTCGCAGACGACAAGATCACAGTTGTCTTGGCAGGTGTCTCAGGAGCCGGTACCGCTGCCATCGATCGGATGGTGAGTGATGACCTGTCCTGGGGCTTTATCAAACGGGTCACCCTGGAACCGCTGAGTCCTGAACAGGTCCAGGATTACGTGGCGCAAGTCTGGGATCGGACCATATCGGCGCGCACTGCGGAACGCCTTCGACGGAGCACCGGAGGTACCCCCTTGTTGATCAACGCCGCAATGGAGCATACCGCCGGGCCGGAATCCTCCGCCCAGAACCCCTGGCCCGATGCGGTGCCCTATATCGCCTCGGGAAAGAATCCCTTTGCCGCCATGCTCGACGCATTGGAGCTTGGACCTGCCCGATCCGTCGTCGAGTTTGTGTGTGTCAGTCGCGACCCGATTGAACAGGAGCGCGTGCAGCGGATTGGCGACGCTTTGCATGAACCAACGGATGTCGCGGCTGCACTGGCGAGCGGGCTGGTCCGGGGCACCCGGACTGGGCAGACCGTGCAATTGCGCCCGTTTCATGATCTGCTCGCTGTCGGGGTGCGGGACAGCCTCAAGAGCCACCGCTTGTCTTCCATCCATCGAGCGATTGCAGGCGAAGTCGATGATCCGAGACTTGCTTTGCAGCATCGATTGCTTCTGCAGGAACCAGGGACGGCCGAGCTTTTTGCGGAGGTGAGCTCCGGCGTCGATCACGCTTTGGCGGATGGCCAGCCGGAACTCGCGTTGCAATACCTACGCTCGGCGATGGACAGGTTCAGCGGAAGCCGCCGGGACGACTGCATCATCGAAGCCTGTCTCGTTGCGTCCGTCCATCATTGCATTGCCGAAGTGATGGACCTTCTGCCTCAGGTGCAATCCATGCTTCCTGGCCCGGTGCGGGACTTCGCGCTGTTGCAGTTGCTCCAGATGAGGCCGGACCTGGACCGAACGGGCCAATTTGCCGAGGAGCTGATCGCCAAGGAGCTGGACCACCCTGACGAAGCCCTGCTGCGGGCACACATTTCGTTGGCGATAGTCGTCTCACGGATGGTCTCCGACGACAAGTCCTCCACCGCCGTCGCTGTCGCCCAAGCGCACCGATACCTGGCGCATCTGGGCCAAACCAATGGGGAAGTCCACGACCCCCGGCTTCGGCACCTGCCGTCAGGAACGGAGCTAGGCCTGCAATTCGATGGATTCAACCTCATCGGCGCAAGCGGCACCCAGGATCCCGATCTGATCTCAAAGGCTTTCGCGTCGCTCAGCGCAAGGATCTCTGGTGCGAACGACAGTCCTGCCCTGGCCGATGCGCTCACCTGCAGAGCCGGATTCCTCAGCGTTACTGGTGGCATCGAGCAGGCCACGGTCGATCTGGAGAGGGCCATGGAGGTCTCCGCTTCGGCCGGTGCGGGCCTGGCAATCGGGCACGCCAGGGTCGTACTTGCATACTGCTATTTCCTGCTGGGGAGGGTGCAGGAAATGCTGACGGTGATCCGCACGGCGCAATTGCTTTCCCTGGATGTCAGCGATGTCTCCTCCCGCCCCCTCGTTTTCTCGATGTCCGCGGTCGTCGAGGCAGTACAAGGCCGTTCGGAAACGTACGAAGCTGCGTTGCGACGCGCGGAGGAAGTCCGAATCAGCGACTATGACACGTTTGGAGTCGAACTCAGTGGCCTGGCCCGGCTCGAACGCGCCCGTTCCTTGGCTGAATGGCAACAGCAGCTGGAGGCATCCGAGGCGATCATTTCGGGCACGCCGTCGATGCACAGCTACAGGATTGACGCCTTGGCTGGACTGGGCCGGGCGGAGGAAGCCGACAGGTTGCTGCAGGCCTGCAAGGAGATGAACGGTCGCGGATGGTGGCCGGTGTATGGCTCGCTGGACTGGTTGGAAGGCAGAGTCAGCGAAGCGTATGGACTCTCCAGCCGGGCGGCCAGGTTCTACCGGCTCGCGGCGAAGGAATCACGCTTCCCGTTGTCGCAGGGTATTGCCCAGCTCGATCTTGGCCGGCTGCTCATCTCGCTCGGAAACACGAAAGCCGCCGGCACCGCACTGAGGGCCGCCGTGCGGATCTTCCTTGCACTCGGTGCCGCCCCGTACCTCAGCCGCGCGACGAAGTTGCTCGACGGGCTGAGCGGCAGGCCTGGCAATCCGTACCTACAGGCATTCGAGTCCCTTACTGGACGGGAACGGGAAATCGCCTTCTATGCCGAACGCGGCATGACCAATAAGCAAATCGCCGCCCAGCTATTTGTTTCGCCGGCAACTGTGAACTTCCATATTCGGAATGTCCTGGCCAAGCTTGGCCTCCGCTCCCGCCGGGAACTCGGTCAGCTATTCACTCCCGGCTTTGAAGGCTCCGCTTCGAGCCAAGCCCGCATGCCGCCGCGTCATCCCTTCTGATCCTCTGGCTCAATGCCCCGCGGCGACGGCAGGAATGCTGCGGTCAAACGCCGTCAGGACCACCATCGATGCACCAATGGCGAGCAGAATCCAGGCCAGCGTGTGGAAACCCGCGTCGGTGGCAGTCGGCCCGAAGGCGATGCCGATGAGGCTTGAGGACCCGATCGCCCCCAAGTACATCGACGTCCGCAGCAACCCCGAGGCAACGGCGATCTCCGCGGCAGTCGTCTGCAGGTACAGCGCCGCCTGGTTGGCGAAGCTGCTGAAACCGTTGGTCAGGCCCAGCAGCATGGTCATCCCGACGAGCAGCACGACGCCGGAGCCGTGGTTCACCAGCAGCATCACGCCTGCGGAGAGCGCCAACGCGACGCCGGCAAGGACCAACGGCCAACGGACCCACGCCCGACCCGAGACGACCCGCGCCACGACGATGCTCAGAAGGCTCAGCGGGATCAGAACCAGCCCTACCGTCGCCGGGTTCAGTCCCATACTTTGTTCCATCCATTGGCTGGCCCCGTACATCGAGGCATAGGTGGCCAGTGCGGCCAGGATCGAACGCAGGTAGGTTCGCTGCAACGGCCCGTTCGTGCCCAGCATCCGGACGTCGATCAGCGGACTGCGCGCATGCCGTTCGCGCAACAGCAGCACCCCCGCGAGCACCGCAGCCAGCACCGCAAGCCACCAGGCCGGCGTCTTGAGCGCCGAAAGGAACACCAGCAGCGAGATGATCGCACCGGCAAAGAGGGCGATCCCCGGCAGGTCCAGCATTGTGAGCAGGCTACCCAGGCCCTGTTTTCGGACCGGCGCGTCTTTCGCCACTCCGAGCAAAGTGAAGGTAAAGGCCAGCAGTGCCAGCGGTATGTTGACTGCGAACAGGGCCCGCCAGCCGAACGCGCCGGACAGCACTCCACCAAGTGGCAAGCCGACGACGGCGGTCACCTGGGCTGCGATCGAAAAGTTGCCCAGGATGCGGCCCGGCACCCGGATGCCGGACTCATCTGCACGCCGGCGGACCAGCGCCATCGCCGTCGGGTAGCAGGCTGAAGTCCCGATGCCGATGAGCGCCCGCGAAACGAGCAGGACGCCCAGGTTTGGAGCCAGTACTCCGACAACTCCAGCCAGCAGAAGGACGGCGACTCCGGAGAGGAAGACGCGCCTGGGCCCAAAGAGGACAGAGAGTTTGCCCATGGTCGGTTGGGCCACGGCGCTGCATAGATACAGGACGGATATAAGCCCGGCGGTGGCGCCCGGACTTGAGCGAAAGTCGGCCCCGATGCCCACCAGCGCCGTGGCGATCATCGAGCTGTTGATCGGGTTCAGGGTGGAGCCAAGCAGCAGGGGTGCCGTGAACCTCCAGCCCAGCGGGTTCGACGGCCGGCTCCCATCGTTGGAAGCCGGGGCGCCGGCCGCGTTCGGTGGGGGAGCCAGTGGTGAATTGCCCGGGTCCGCCGAGAGGCCCGATGGCCGGGCAGCGTCCGGCGCGGTCACGGCCGGGTGGTTTTGAGCACGTCCAGGATTTCTTGCGTCGTTCCAGTCTCGCCCAGCCGGGGAAAGATCGTCGTGACGGAGTTTTCGTGGGCGCTCATGGTCAGATCGGTCATCGCGTCCAGGGCGAGGGTGACATTAAGGCCGGCTTCGTAGGCGCTGCGCGCGGTGGATTCCACGCCGATGCTGGTGGCTACACCGGTCAGCACCACCTGGGTCACACCAAGGTCTTCCAAGAGTGCGCCAAGACCGGTGTTGGTGAAGGCACCCCACGTCTTCTTCGTGACAAGGTGATCGCTTGGTTGCTGGTTCAGTTCAGGCAGGAGTTCGGCGAAATCGGCGGGGAACTCCCTTCGCGCGCTGCTGCCTTGATCTGTCCGGCCGGGCGCGCCGCCGGTGACGTTGACAAGCACCACGGGAAGTCCCTGGCGGCGGAAGGCGTCCGCGAGGGCGGCGGAATTCCGCACGACGGGTTCGAGGGGATGAGCCTTCGGGGAGGCAACTATTCCCCGTTGAAGGTCAACAATGATCAGGGCGGTCTGTGGGTCCAGGGTGGTGATCGTCATGGATATCACGGCTCCAAAAGGCGTTTGAGTAGGTCAATGGCGCCGGGCAACCTTTCCTGCTCGTCCGGCGTCAGTTTGGATTGGATGGTGCGGTAAAGCCAATCAGCCTTGGCCGCCCGGCTGGCCCTGATGCTCTCCCGGGCTTCGGCTGTGAGGGACAGGATCCTCTGGCGGCCATCGGCCGGATCAGGGCCGCTCTCAACGAGTCCAGCGCCGGAAAGGGCGGAAATGATGGCTCCCATGGACTGCGGGCGCATTCCCTCGGCGCGGGCCAGCGCGGACAACGTGGCACGGCCGTCACGTTCCAGGTGGATCAGCACGGCCTTTTGCGCATTCGTCAGGTTGTCCACGTGGGACTGCTCACGCAGCCGCCGGGTCAACTGGCCGATGAGGATACGAAGCTCGGCGGCAGCTTCGAGCATGGCCGCCGCGTCGGCATCCGGGTGGGGGTTCATAGCAATGACGCTACCAGAAAGTAAGGCAAACTGAAAAGGTTGCCTTACTATCTTCGCTTGGGAACCGCGCCGGGCATGGGCGGGTTAGGAGGGTTCAGCGATCCCCAACCGGTTATCGTCGCACGGAAGTCGCCGTCATGCTCGAACAGCATTTGCCCTGCTTGGAGTTCGACGGCGGTACTGGGCCGAGGGCGTGGTGGCTTGGGAGAATGAGGGCACGTAGCGTGGATCCAGAAGGGGCCCGCAGCCGTTGTTAGACGGGGTGAAACGACATGAAGTTGACGACCACGACCAACGTCTCAGTGGACGGCGTGATGCAGGGGCTGGGCGGACCGGACGAAGATCGCAGAGGCGGCTTTGACCGCGGGGGATGGGCAATACCGCTTATCGACACCGAAACCGGTGACTATCTCAGCGACGTCTATGGCGGTGCGTCCGCGTTCCTCTTCGGCCGGCGGACCTACGAGATTTTCGCCCCCTACTGGGGAGCGATGATCGATCCGGGTACAAACCCGATCGCGGCCGCGTTGAACAGCCGGCCCAAGTACGTGGCGTCGACCAGCCTCACCGACCCGCAATGGGCGGGCACGACCGTCCTGCCCGGCGACCTCGCCACGGCGATCAGCGAGCTGAAGGCACATCACGACGGCGACCTGTTGGTCCCGGGCAGCGGCGTCCTCGTCCGATGGCTGCTCGCCAACAACCTGGTAGACCAGCTCGATCTGCTCACCTATCCCGTGGTCGTCGGCCAGGGCACACGGTTATTCCCCGAATCCGGTCCCGACCTAGCGCTCGAGCTGGTCAACTCACGGACGACGTCCCGCGGCATCACCGTCCAGACTTATCGGCCGGCCGGGCGTCCGGAATACGCAACGTCCACGGTCAACCCGGAGGATGTGTTCTAGCTATTGTGTGGCCGGGATCACCTAGCGGGCAGTCCAGGATCCCGGTGGGGGAGAAGCGCCGTGATCAACGAGCAGCGCCCCGGGTAATCCGGAGCCTTTCCCGCCGCGGCCCACTAGCCGTCAAAGCGCAGTCTAGCGGGGGCCGCCGCTTGGCCAAGCGCATAGCGTTTCCAATGTTCTGCAGCGGCGGCGTGTTTCTGGGTCACTTGGTAGCTGTATCCGAGTATTTCGGCCACGGGTGTAGGCGAAGAAGGGTGATCATGCATCAGATGCAATATCACGATTCAACTTTACATAATGTAGATTATCGGCGTTCAAAGAACGGGAGTAGAAGTAGCTGCGGGAACTCCTTTTCCGTGACGAATCCGGCACACTCACGCGCTGCTTGCGGCGCCGAGGGTGATTTCTCGATCGCTTCGCCCGGATACCGAGTTGTCATGTGTCACGATGATGACGGCTTTGCCAGCCTCAGCCAAAGTTCTGGTGAGGCCAAGCACATGGTCTCGGTTTACGGTGTCGAGGGAGCCTGTCGGTTCGTCGGCGAGAATCATCTGGCAGGGTTTGAGGATGAGTCTGGCAATGGCGAGACGCTGTTGCTCTCCGCCTGAGAGTTCGTAGACCTTGCGATTCGGGTCAAGGTCCAGGCCTACCCGCTCCATCGCGCTCGCCCGGGACTCGCTTTTTTCCTTGGCCGTACCCGGGGTGTAAGTCTGTGCGATCTTGAGGTTTTCGGTCACGGTCTCGTTGTCGATGAGGGCATAGTTCTGAAAGAGATATCCAAGGCGCAGCCTCAGGAGCATGCGTGCATTGCGGCTACCTGGGCGCGGGGCCCGGCGGCCAAATAACTTGATCTCGCCCTTGTCAGGGTGGTCAAGCAGGCCAAGCAGGTTAAGGACGGTTGTCTTCCCGCTCCCGCTCGGACCTGTAAGGGCGACGATTTCGCCCGCGTGCACCTTCAGACTCAGGTCCGAGATGACTTCATGGCCGCGAAAGCCTTTGTGTACGTTCAGGAGTTCGCAAACGATGTCAGACATTAGAGCTCCCCTTTCAGGATGTTGGGAGTACGCCGCCGTTCCGTGAGCCACAGGACGCCGACAGCGGCCAGGCCCTGGACAGCACTGATGGCCAAGGCCGCGGTGAGCGTGGAAAGCGGCCCGGTATCGTCATAGGAGAACGGCCGGAAACCGGCCAATACCAGCCCGGAACCGAGCCCGCCCTGGACAGCCCACACAATTGCTCCAAGCTTGATGAATTCGCGGTAGCGCCGTACCGTCGACAGTCCGAACAGGCCACGGACAATGATCTTGCGCGCGAAACGCTCAAACGCGATCGTCAGTGTCTGCGCGGTGATGATCACGAGCAGAACCACCAGCGCGGCGAGCACAATCGTGGTGTTGCGGAGGCTCTCCTGGAGGTGGCCGATCCTGGCGAGCTGATATTCGTTGATGGTCACCAGGTGACGGAGGTTGTCGTCCAGGCTCAATCGTTTGAGCAGTGGCTGGAGGGCGGTGATTGTGGCCTGGGAGCTCCCTTCTTCAAGCGGGACCTTTAGTCCGCCGCTGGCGTCGCCCGTGACGGCGTTGAGCCGGTCCACGCCCAGGCTATTGGCGCGGGTCATGACTTCAACGATGGGGTCCTCCACCAAGCCGCCGGAAGATGCGGCGACGTCGGGGTTGAAGGTGAAAATCTGCTGGCGGTTCTCCGTCCAGATGATCCGCACGCGGAGATCCCGCCGTGTGGAGCTGACATCCCGGTGGAAGATCGCCTTCTCTGCGGAGGGTGCGCTGTCGCGTTCGGCCTGGAAATAGGCAGCGATGTCTTGTTGCTGGGAACGGAACCGCTCCGGCACGAGCAAGATCCACGATGATTCACTCTCATCAACCGTGACCGGCCGGCCATCCGTGTCACGGATCGGGTACGCGTGGAGGTAGGCAGGGTTTACCTGCATCGATCGGTATTGGCCGGCCGGTCGACTTTGCTGGACACCTGTCTCCGAGAAAGCCCCGGCGTAGACATACAAGGCACCGCGGGCACTGAGTGCGTCATAGAGGTCTGTGGCTTGAACGACGGATGAGCCGGGCTGGCCCGTCTGCAGGTCCACTGCGTCGTTCCCATTGCTCATCGGAGCGAAAACGCCGTATCCGGTGGTCGAGGTCCAGTGGCGCAGGTTGTCGCGTTCGTGGTTGATCACATCCACGTTTGACCACGCGCCCGCAGCGACCACCACGAGCGCAGCCGAAATTGCAACGGACAGAACGATTCCTGAGCCAAACAAAGCTCCGGTGTCACGTCGGTTCTTCAACGCGTCCGAAATTCGCATCGTTGCCACGTACGGTATGGTCAGCAGGCTGGCAGCGGCGATCAAGACCAAGGCAGCTGCCTGGTCGAGAACCACAACAGCTACGAACCTTGCGTCCGCTCCCGGAAGAAGTACCGAGAGGGAAACACAAGCGACGCCGGAAGCAGCACCGACAATCATTACCGGGCGCCCCGTGATCGTCCACCATGCCCTGGTCGCACCATAGCCAAACAAGCGCAACGCGCCGGCTCTCTTTGCCTCATACAGTTGCAGATAGACAGCAAGCACAGCGGTGAGGAGAAGGCCGGCGGCAACCGCGAGTTGCAAGTAGAGCGGCGGGACATTTGTGGGGACAACCAACTGCTGATTCGGTGCGCGCAAATCCGACGCCACGAAGGTCCGCCCGGCAACGTGAGCGGTGAGTGACGCAGCCGCTGCATCAACAAAGCCTGCGCACCCTGCCGGCCCGCACTCGGCGTAGTAGGTTCCCGGCGCAGCCAGTGTGTCGAACCCTGCCCGTAATGGACGGAAAGAGAAACGCTCCCCCTCCCCCAGGACACGCAGAACACCTATCGTGTTCGGGCTGGTGTCTGTCGAGGCGACCGAAGCGTCGCCTTCCTGCGACTCTTGGACTGTGAGGAATCTCCCTGATGAGAGATTTGTAGCGTCAAAGACGCGAGTATCGGACCGGGTCAAGAGCACGTAATGAGTCACGAACGCACGGTCGTTTTCATCCACCCCGACCACAGTCCTGAAAACGTTGCTGCGGGTGGCTTCTGCTGCACTTCGCAGCGCAGACAGCACTGCATCAGGATCCGTTGCATCGCTCGGGACTGAAAACGCCTGTCCGGCATCAGCTGCCGACCGCGCCACAGCCGTGCGTTGTTCGTTGATTCCGTTGACGAAGCTCGCTCCAAACGTTGCAGCGCACACTGCGATCACCAGTCCCAGCAGTATGTGTTTCATCGGCTTACCACCCCTTCAGCTTGTCGACATTTCCGCTTGCCGCGCACAAACAAGCGGGCCGGCGGGCCCAAACGGGACCCGCCGACCGACAGCCGCTCTGACGGCACGCGCAAATTGGGATGGCTGCTGCTCAGTAGGTATTCCAGTATTGGGCGGCGTTCTCGCCTACGCCGCACTGGGTATTCGCTTTAGCCCAGTTATTGGCGGTTGCGTAGACCTTGACGGTGTTCGGGCCGCCGATAGCCGTAGCTGAGTGGTAGGCGGCCGGATGAACGTAGTGAGACCAGACGTTCTTGAACCATGGTGGTTGGAACGCGGTCCCATAACTCCAGGTGCCGCCACCGACGTTAGTGATCGTTCCCGCCAACGCAGGAGCCGCGGCCCCGACCGTCAACAAACCGACCAAGACTCCCCCGGCGAGCAGACGCTTAACTTTCATGACAATCCCCATTCTTCTAGCGGCCAAAGTTGGCCCTTGCGGAGAGACGATTCGCCTCTACCGATGGATGGGCCCCAAAGTAGAAAGGACCACCCCCGCTTGCCCTTCAGCCGCTCGAAGGAACGATCAAATGAGCTGCTACTAGAACTAGTGGCCCGTCGCCTCGATTTATGGCGCAGAAGCTCCGAGGAATCAATGCCATTTTTCAACTCCGCCTGGACGCTTCAACTGTCAAATTCTGGACAGTTGACGGCGCTGAAGACGTCCCGCTCAAGCCCGAAAGCTTGAACGAAGCCCTTCTCTGACGAACTGCGATTTGTCCGGCTCTCTACTAACAGGACCACCCGAAGCGTGGTCATCGCGCGTATGGACGCGGTTGAAGAGAGGGGAACATAAGTGAGTCAAAGTGGATTCAATCGGGACACCTGCAAACCGTCGGGACAGGCAAAGGGCTGGCGGGCGTTCGCCAAGACAAGGGCTCTGGCAGCGACTGCCGCCCTGGTCCTTTCTGCTGTCGGGACCGGCAGTGTCTTGGCCGCGCCTGCTGCACAAGCCGCAACTGACCTGCCGGGCATGCACCAATCGGGCATCACCGTCCAGGCTCCGCCGCCTCGGGCGTTTGGAGACTGGTCGATGTGGCTGGGATCGCTGAACCTGGACGGTGCCGGCGGGGGCCCCACGGCATTCTGCTTCGATGTCGGGATTCCGGCCGGCCCAGCCGGATCCGGAGCGGTGGGTTCCCTGGGCAACCCACAGCTTAACTACGCGATCCAGAAGTACCAGGGTGACCCTGCCAACCATGCCGCTTTGGCGTACCTCGCGCACGAGCTCGCGGATCCGAGGTTCAACGTGCCGTGGAACGGCATTGGCGCTCCCTACCCTAACCTTCGGGATTCATCTGACCCGCAAATGCCCGGTGTCCGTGCCCGGGCCGCGGCGATGCTCGCCGATGCCCAGGCCAATTCCGGTCCGTATTCCACGCAACCTAAACTCTCGATGGACGCTAACGGTCGCGGCGGCACGATCACCTCGACAGAGCTGGTCTCCGCAGCCGGGAACAAGCTGAGCGGCTTCTCGGCCCGAGCCGTCCTGAACGGCCCCGCCGTGTGGGCAGGAACGAACTCCCAGGCAGTCAGCCTCCATACCGGAGATCAGCTCGGCTTCGCGGCTACCGGAAACGGAACCGTGTCCGTAACGCTGACGATCGACGCCCCCGGGGTGTCGGCCACAACCTATTCAGTGAAGGGGTTCCAGAACCTTCTCGTTGCCGGCGGCGCTCAACCCGTCGCGGGAACGTCAGCCGACGCCAAGGTGATCTTCGATTTCCAACCTGAAGCAACGTCGACAGCCCCTCGGTTTGTGGAGGGCGGCCAGCCCCTGGTGGACGTCCTGCACGTGAAGACGTCCACGGGAAAGGCCAATGACTGGGCGTTCGCGAGCGGCAGCAACGTTCCGGCCCGCTTCAACATCGACTGGTACTACAGCCCGCTCAAACTCGCCCCGACTGCCAAGATTCCGGCAGCTGTCGTGAAGGTTGCCTCCGGAACGGGCACGGCAACGGAACCGGGCGACATCACGGTGACCGCAGACAAGGCGGCGGACAAGCCCGGCTACTATTACCCGGTGGCCCGCTTCTCCAAGGCGGCCCAGCCCGCCGAGCTGCGGCAATACTTCCGTGCCGACTGGACGGCAGGCTTTAACGATCCGAATGAGGAGACGATCCAGAAGTACCAACCCGAGGTGGTAACCAAGGCATCGGCCATTGAAAACGGCAAGGTCTACGACGTCATCACCGTGACTGGCAACGAACCAGGCAAAGAACTCTCCGTGACAACGGATCTGGTTCTGACCTCCGCCGTCCCGATTGCCGGCGGCACCGACACAGCGCCCGCTGATGCCGAGGTCATCAGTACCACCACCACGAAGGTCAGCGGCAACGGCGAGTTCAAGACCGCGCCCGTGGAAGTTCCGTGGGAGAAAATCGTCGCCGGGAAGTGGGCAAAGGGCCTGAAAGCCAACCTGTACTTCTCCGAAAAGATCGACGGCACCGAGTCCACCAAGCCGTGGGACGGCAAGGAACTGCTGCCCAACGAAACCGTTCCAGTCGAGAAGCCTTCGATAGTCACCAAGGCCTCCGCGAGCGGGGTGGTGCCTCTCGTCGCTCACGACATCGGAATTGTCTCCGGCACCATCCCTTCCGGTACCGGCATCAAAGTCACCACGAAAGTGAGCCAGTACAAGTTTGACGACTCAACCGACGGCTCCGCCCAGGCCGTCTGCGCCAGCCCGGCTTGGACCTCCACGGAACAGGACGTCACCACAGCAGGTGAAATCACCTACCCGAGCCACACCATCGCCCACAAAGGCACATACGGGTACGTCGAGGAACTTACGCTGACCATCGACAAGGGCCCGGGCAAGAAACCATTCACCGCGCAGTTGCACAAGGGCAACTGCGGCGAAAAGAACGAGACCGGGATCGCCTTCCCCGAAGCAGTCACCGTTACCCCGGGCAAGCCGGTCCTGATGGTCAACGCCGGATTCGCTCCCACAACCGGCACGGCAGAGGAAGCCGGGCCGAGCATACCTCTGCTCATCACAGGCGCCATCAGTTTCGCATTGGCTCTCCTCGCCGGGGCAGGCCTGTTCTACCGCAAACGTTTCGCCGACCGAGGAGTTGACGCGGCCAAAGTCCACGCAGAGGAACAGTGACTAGAAGCCCCCACCGCGCACCACCAAATAGACGCGGGGCACCCGGATCCAGCCATCCCGGCAGACCGGCCGGGTGCCCCGCCCCACACCAAGGAAAGTCCGATGATCGGAACCCGCAACTATCCCGGCGACCGGCGGTACCGTATTGCGGCGACCATCGTCGTCATTTGTGGCCTGGCCGGGGCCGGCGCTGCCCTCTTGGCATTGACATCACGGCCCGCTCCCCCAACGGCCCAGCTGGCACCTTTCCTGGCTCCCTTTGCGACCGCAGGACCGGACACATACACAGGGCCAACCGAGGTCCCCGGCCTTCCGCCTGACACGCTCTCCATCCCCGGCGTGGACCTCAAAGTAGGTCTCGTGGACGAAGGTCGTGACGAGTCCGGCTACCTGGTGATCCCGGAATCCTCCAAAGCCGCCCGCTACAAAGGGTCCGCGGCTGTCTGTGCCGCGAAGGGATCGACCCTGCTGGCCGGGCACGTGAACTTCCCGGATGGGTCGCTGGCGCCTATGGCTTCCCTCGTCCAAGTGACCAAGGGCATGCCCCTCTATGTATCCGACAAGTCCGGGGTCACCTGCCGGTACAAGATCACCAGCCTGGAATCGCTGGCCAAGACGTCCCTGCCCCCGGATTACTTTGCCACTGAGGGCCCACCGGTACTGAGGGTCGTCACCTGTGATCTTGGCAGCCCTTTCGTCCCGATTGCCGGGCACCCCCAGTTCGCCAACAACACCGTGGCCACTGCAATCCCCTGGCCATGACTCACTTCACCGGTCCAGAGCGGGTTGCATGCCTCATGCAGGGATATCCAATCGGGAATGAACTATGGGTGGCGAGTACGTTCTGGTTCGGGTCTTCTTGGGCCTCGCCTTGCTCCAGACCAGCGACGCCAACGCCTCCTGGACCCCGGGAAGTGCAAGAGCATTGGCTGGAGAGATTCCGTGGAGGCGGCCCCAAAGGTATCCGCGTTCGCTGCATACGAAGTCCACAAGTGCCGTCTTATGGCCCTTGGGCACGCAGCTCAACGCCCTGTTCGTTTCCAGCCGGGACATCGCGGCCCGCGGCTCTGAGCCGAATCCGGCCTCCTCGATGTGCCGGGCTGCTCGATGCTCGATCACCTGCAGACCCTGCTCTGCGAGGTCGCGATCCCAGCCGGCCCTGATCAACAACGTCCTCAGTTCCTCCCACAGGGGCGACGAACCGGCGGGCAGTGGCACCGTGGCGAGAGGGATCTGAGGCCACTCGTATTCGTAGCCGTACAGCGATACCAGCGGCGCCCCCTCCCCCAGGCCGTGGTTCTCCTTGACCTCCGCCCAAACGCCGTCCCGCACATCACGCTCCGAGAGCCAATGGCGTTGGGTGATAGTCAAGGTTCGGAGCCCGTTCCGGACAACCGCAAGCAGCCATGCGCAGGCCGGGACGTCGGCAGGGATCCCGCTGTCGCAAAGAACTTCCGTGGCGTAGAACAGTGCATCTTCGGGGTCAATCGAGGGGAACTCGTACTGAAAAACGTGACAAGAGCGCCGGAAGAAATGAACCGAACAACTCCCGGGTCGCTGAACCGTTTTGGCCTTCCCGCCGCCATCTTGCTACCAGGTCCACCAAAAAGGCGTCGCGTTCGGTTGACATCGAAAGCTTCCCTCGCGTTTCTGGACTCACGCCGCGACACCCCACTGCCTCGCAACGTCGCTCATCAATTCCGTGGCGGCATGGAACTGGGCGGCCAGCCGGCGCCGTCGTGCGGGATCGGCCTCGGGCAACCGCCGGACGACAAGCTCTGAGCTCCCCAGATTCCGGATGGAATCCATCAGCTCCCGGAGCTGGAGTTCCGCCAGCACGGCGGCGTCGGAAGGACCGTGATCCACGCCCAAAGCACCGACATCCGCGAGGAACCCCTCCACATCGAAGACTCCCTCGTGGGAATCAGAGTTGGAATCAGAGTCGGAATCAGGGTGAACCAGTTCACCTGCAATCACGTTCATTGTTACTACGGGTGCGCAGCGGCGCATCTTGCCGTCCAGTGACAATCTCACGGACGGCAGCGTTCCGCCCTCTGCAACGCCCTTCGCGAGCAAGGTCTTCACGGTCTCATGGGATACGCCCAAGACCGGGGCGATGGCACGCAGCGACAAGTTTCCGGCCGCCAACTCCATCGCGACACTCACCCGGGCATTGCCACCCAGGCCTGGGAGGACCAACCGCTCAGCCTCCACCAACTCCGCCCACGTACTCAGGCCAAAGGCCTTCCACGCCCTCGCCGCATACAGCTCCAAAGCGAGCTTCACGACTTGGCCGAGCAAGCGGTCAACCACACCAACTTGGCGGTCAAGCTCAGCCAAACGCAGGCGCAATCGGTTCACCTTGACACGCGCGCCCCCGACGTCCAGCTCCAGCTGCATACCTGCGCACCTCCCCAAAAGTACTAAGGGCCACCCTGTTGCCGCCCCGCCGATCGGTGAAACGGTCACATGAGCTGCTATTAGAAGTAGTGGTTCGTTTCTTCAATTTGTGTCGCAGAAGCTTTTGGGCCCTGAGCGCGGTTGAGTCCGCGGCTCCCGCGGGAAAGCAGCGGAGTCGCTCAAAAACGTCCGCATTTCCACGCTCTGCCGTTGTCAACGGCATCTTCGTCGCCAACAATGAAGCATGCCGGTCTACGTGAGGTCTCTGGAAACTGCCGTACCGCCCACAGTGCTTGTGCAACCACAGGCGCGCGACGTTTTTGCATCCCAACCCGGCCTGACACGGCTTGGATCCCGGCTGGTGCGAACCTGCTTTGATTCAGCAGCCATCGATACCCGTTTCACTGCCGTCGCCGAATTGTCCCTTGATAATCACTCCGAGAATCCGTCGTTCTTTGATCCTGCCACGGGCCGTGTGCTTAGCCCCAGCACAAAGGTCCGCAACGAAATCTTCGCGCTCGAAGCCACCAAATTGTTCATTGAGGCCGCCAAAGCCGCCGTCGGGAAATGTCCCGACATTGATTTGCTTGACATAACTCATGTCATCACAGTCTCCTGCACCGGATTCTTCAATCCCGGCCCTGACTACAAAGTAGTCCGGGCCCTCGGACTCAGCCCGGCCGTGCAGCGCTATCACCTTGGCTTCATGGGTTGCTACGCTGCGTTCCCCGCCCTCCGCGCAGCCCGGCAGTTCTGCCAGGCTGATCCCGATGCCGTCGTCCTCGTTATCTGCGTGGAGCTTTGTTCGCTCCACGTCCGGACCTCAAATGACCCGGACACCATCATGGGATCGGCGATCTTTGCGGACGGTGCGGCGGCCGCCGTCGTGACTTCCCGCGAACCCGAGGGCCCGGACCCGGCGATAAGGCTTGATCACTTCGAGACGGTCCTGACGCCCGTCGGCGAAGAAGCCATGGCCTGGAATATCGGCGACGAAGGCTTCGAGATGGTCCTCGGCACGTACGTGCCGCACATCATCGAGGAACACATCACCGGCGCGCTTGAGCCGCTGCTTGCCCGGGACCCGTCCTTGGCTGGGCTCCCCTACCGGGACATCACGCATTGGGCCATCCATCCCGGCGGCCGCAGCATCCTCGACAAAGTCGAGGCGAAACTTGAACTCACCGAAGAACAGATGATTCCCGCGCGCGAAGTCCTTCGCGAGTACGGCAACATGAGCAGCGCCACCGTACTCTTCGTCCTGAAACACATCCTGGGCCAAACTCCGGCAGAGCGGGAGGAACGCATCTGCTCCATGGCATTCGGGCCGGGCCTCACGGTGGAGACGGGGCTGTTCACCCGGGTCTCCCCGGCTCTGTGATGCCGGGTCTGTGATGCCTGCACTCCCCCGCCCCGGCGGCTTTCTCGACGCGCGGGATGAAGCCGCGGTGGAAGACATGGACCGCCCCGATTGCGAGCTTGACCGGCTCAACAGGAGTTACGCGCGGTTTCCGATCGTCAACGCTGTGGTGTCCGGCTGGCGGGATACCTACAAATCACGGATCAAGCCATTGCTCACGACGGCGGCCTCCACGACGGTCCTTGACATCGGCTGCGGTGGTGGAGACGTCGCCCGTAGCCTCGCGCGCCGGGCCGCCGCCGACGGTTACCGCTTGGAAGTCACCGGAATCGACCCGGACGAGCGCGCCTTCCGTTTCGCGAACTCTGCCCCTTCCGTGGAAGGCGTCAGCTACAGAAAAGCCTTCAGCTCCGAACTCGTGGCAGAAGGCCGCACGTTCGACGTCGTCGTTTCCAACCATGTCCTGCACCACTTGACCGCCCCAGAACTCGCCTCGTTCCTTCGCGATTCCGAACAGCTTTGCAGCCGGATCGCCCTGCACAACGACCTCAGCCGCAGCCGCGTCGCATACGCACTTTTCTGGGCCGGATCCTGGCCCCTCGGCATTGGATCCTATATCCACGGTGACGGCCTCACCTCGATCAGGAGGAGCTACACAGCAGCAGAACTGCGTGCAGCGACTCCTCCGGCCTGGACGGTTGAACCAAGCGGCTTGTGGCACAACCTGCTTATCTATCGGCGCGGCGGGGTCCCCGGTGTTTGACGTCGTGGTGGTCGGAGCCGGGCCGGTCGGACTGTTCATGGCAGCCTTGCTGCTGCAGAAGGGGCACCGCGTCGCAGTACTGGAAAGACGCGCGACGCCGGGTAGCCAGACCCGCGCCATAGGGATCCATCCGCCCGCCCTCGCAGCTTTGGATGCAGTCGGTGCCGCCCATCCCCTGGTTTCCTCAGGGGTCCGGATCACCCACGGTGCCGCCTACAGCGGCGGCAGGAAAGTAGCCGACATGGACTTCGCCCGCCCCTCGGCTGAGTACCCTTTCATCCTTTCCGTTCCGCAATATCTCACCACCCACGCCCTTGAGTCGAGGGTGGCCGACCTCGATCCGGGCGCACTCCAGCGCGGAGTGCACGTCGAGGAAGTCGTCGACGACGGCGGGCGCCTGCGTTTGCGGGGACAGCAAGAGGGGGCTCCAGCGGAGTTTCTGGGCCGCTTCGTGGTGGCGGCCGACGGTGTCCATTCGGCAGTGCGCGAAGGACTGGGACTGGAGCCGCGCCTGCGCACGTATCCCGACTACTACGTGATGGGCGATTTCCGGGATGAATCGATGTACGGCAACAACGCTGTCCTTTTCCTTGAGCCGGGAGGAATAGTGGAGTCCTTTCCCTTGCCGGGCGGGATCCGCCGCTGGGTGGTCCGGCTTGGCGCCCCGTGCCAGGAACCCACTCCCCACGCGCTCGCCGCCCTCATCAAGAAGCGGAGCGGCAGCGCGGTGGACTCCGCAAGCAATACGATGATCAGCACCTTCGGCGTCACCTCACGGCTGGTCACCCGGATGGTCCACGGACGGGTCGCCCTGCTTGGAGACGCCGCGCACGAGATCAGCCCGATCGGTGGTCAAGGAATGAACCTGGGCTGGTTGGACGCCGTTGCCTTGGCGCCGATCGTCAGCGAAGCATTGCGGACATCCGCGGGACGCCCTGCCGGCAAGGAACTAGCGGGCTTCGAGCGGGACCGTCAGCGTGCGGCGAAGAAAGCCATCCGGCAAGCCAGTCTGAACATGGCGCTGGGCCGACCCTTGCCCCCGAAGGTCCTCAGCGCACGGAACGCCCTGATCGGCCGGGCCATTACCTTGCCGGTGTTCTCGGAGCTTGTCGCCCGGAGATTCACGATGCACTGACACTAAGCTCAATCCATGGACTTTGAGACCCGACCCCTGCCTGCCGGCCCGGACACGACGTTTACTGCCTCGCAAATCCGCAGCGCAGTTCAGGACATACTTGGTCTCGACGGCCTCCCGCCCATCGTGCAGGTCGGTCATCCGGTGCTGCGCCAGCACGCCGCGCCCTACGACGGACAGCTCGAGGACACCGAACTGGCGCAACTGATCGAGCGGATGCGGGACGTCATGCATGCCGCTCCCGGCGTGGGCCTGGCAGCGCCGCAGCTAGGCATCCCGTTGCAGCTGGCCGTGCTCGAAGACCGTTTCGATGTTGATCCCGTCGCCTCGGAGATCCGGCAAAGGACGCCGCTGGGCTTCTTCGCGATGCTGAATCCCCGCTACGAACCCGAGGGAACCTCAACGGCGTCGTTCTACGAAGGCTGCCTGTCGATGCGCGGATTCCAAGCCGTGGTCACACGGCACCGCGATGTTCGCCTGCACTACCAGCGTCCTGACGGCAGTGCGGCCTCGGCCGGATTTTCCGGATGGCAGGCCCGGATCGTCCAGCACGAGACCGACCATCTGCACGGCGGACTCTATTTGGACCGCGCCGAGCTGCGGTCACTGGCAAACGATGAAGAGTACTCCGCCCATTGGGCGTACCCCGGGATAGATGAGGCACGCCGCGGGCTGGGTTTCCTCAGCCCTTAGCTGAACCGGCCCCGCGCCGCGGGTTTGCCGCGGAAGGCAGGTGCTTTGCCCACCACGCGAGGATGTGCTCGAACCGCTGTCGCCTGTGGTGCGGCGTGCCGGAGCGCGATAGTTCGTGGTCTTCACCGGGGAAGAGGAGCAACGCAGCCTCCACGCCCTGCGCCTTGAGCGCGGCAAAGTAGCGCTGTCCCTGTTCAACCGGGCATCGGAGATCGTTTTCGCTATGGATCACCAGCGTAGGCGTCCGGACTGCGGTCACTACGGCCATGGGGCTTTGGGCCGCCATCTGCTCCAGCGAGCCACCCGTGTATTGGCCGCCGAAGAACCAGCCAATGTCCGAGGAACCGGCGAAGCTCACCGGGTCAAGGAATCCGCGCTCCACGACCGCAGCCTTGAAGCGGTGATCGTGGCCAATGACCCAGGCGGTCAGATATCCGCCGTAGGACCCGCCCATGATGCCGATCGACCCCCTGTCCATCGCCGGGAAGGCTTCCAGGGCCCCCTCCAGGAAGGTAAGCACATCCGCCATATCCACGGTGCCCATCTTTTCCTTGATGGCACGGCCGTGCGCCTGGCCGTATCCGGCCGATCCCCGCGGGTTGCACATCAGCACGGCGTATCCCGCCTCGGCGTACACCTGGGCCTCGTCGAAGAAGGCCGCCGTGTACTGGGCGAAAGGGCCGCCGTGGATCGTGAGGAGCACGGGGTGGGGGCCGGGCCCCTCGGGCAATACGGCCCAGCCGTGGACCGGGTAGCCATCAGCGCCGGTGGCGGTGAACTCATGCGGTTCCAGAATGGTTGCTTCGTCCCGGAGCGCCTTGGTGAAATCAGTGAGCACCCGGAGTTCGCCCTCCTCCAGAACGCCGAGTTCGCCATTGCTGGAAGCGCCACCGTAAGTGACAGACACCAGGTCTCCCGCCGCGGAAGCGCCGATCACTACCCCGGGCCCCTTTACGAGGATCTCGCTCCCGCCGTCGGCCGTCCATTTGATCAGCTGGACGCTCCCACGGCTCGTGTTGAGCGCGAGCACCCCGTCCGGTCCAAAAGCTTCTAGGCGGCCGCCAATGTCCTGGCTTTCGACGTCGCTCAGCATGGTTGCCGTGCCGCCCCTGACCGGCATTGCGTAAAGCGCGGTGTTCCTCGCGACGAAGTCGAGGCCGTCCTCGCCGAGGTCCTGCGCCGTAAAGAAGAGCCACTCACCGTTCGCGGAGTCGCGGACTTCCTGGACGGACTGCGGAGCAGCGTCCGGACGCAGTGCCGTGGCCTCGCCGCCCGCGGCGGGGACACTATGGATACCCGAGGCGATATCGGCGTCGTGCCCTTCGTGGAGCGAAGCGACAAAGTAGACGTTCCGGCCGTCGCGGCTGAAGGACGGAGAGGTGTGGTCGGCTTCGCCGAACGTTAACTGCGCGGCCGGCGGCACCAGGCCTCCCGCGTCGGCCCCGCGGGCTTTGGCGGCCCTCCCCACAGGAACCACGGGAGGTTCCGCTCCGCGCTCGGGGACGTCGACGACGAACAGTTGGGCGGGCTTGTCCGCGGTGTAACCCAGTCCGTTGAGCCTGTATTGGTTGTCGGTGATCAACCGGGGGTCTTCGCTGTCTGCGCCGACTCCGTCAATTGTTCCGTAACGGCCTTCTTCGGGGACCCGTGAGGAGAACACAATCCTGCGCGAATCGGGCGCCCAGGAAAACTCGGAAACTCCCAATTTCTGTTCCGTCATCGCCTGCGGTTCCCCGCCGTCGGCCTCCACCACGTGCAGTTGCGGCTTGCCGTCCGGGGTCGCCCGGAGGAACGCCAACGCCCTGCCGTCGGGCGAGAATGCGGGTGCGGTGTCCCGGAAGCCACGGGTGATGCGCCGGGGCGGTGTCGCGGGGTCGTAAGGAACGCTCCAGAGCTGTCCGACGTACGCATCGGCGTCGAAATCGGGCCGCGTCACGGACACGACGGCGCGGGTGCCATCGGGATGGGCGGCGGGAGCGGAGACGGAATTCAGGAGCGGAAGTTGTTCGGCTTTCACGCTGGTGAGCCTAGCGGCCGCCACGGTATGACGATATGTGCCACTCCGGCCGCCGTAGGATTGTCCATATGCTTTCCGACGCCGTCTCCGCCTTGCGCTGCCCGGTCTGCCGGGGTCCTTTCGGGCTGAGCGGGTCAGCGCCGTTTTCGTTGAGTTGCGTCGCCGGCCACAGTTTCGACGCCGCCAAACAGGGCTACTTCAACCTGCTCACCGGCAAGGGCACGGTCTTCGAGGCCGACACGGCAGAAATGGTCGCAGCCCGCAACAATTTCCTGGGCGCGGGCCATTACGGTCCACTCGCTGAGGCCATCGCGGAACTGGCGGCGCCGGTCCTGCCGGTGCCGGGATCCCTTGTCCTGGATTCGGGGACCGGCACCGGCCACTACCTCCGCACGGTGCTGGACCGCATTCCCGCAGCAGCCATTGGGATCGATATCTCGAAGTTCGCGCTCCGCCGGGCAGCACGGTTGAATCCCGGCGCCATCAATCTCGTGTGGGATATCTGGCGTCCCCTGCCGCTCGCGGACCATGCCGTGGATGCCATCATCGTGGTCTTTGCGCCGCGGAATCCCCCGGAATTTGCCCGCGTGCTGCGTCCGGGCGGCCGGGTGATCGTGGTGACTCCGCGCAACGGACACCTTGCGGAGATTGCGGAACGGGCTGGAATGTTGGGCATTGAACCGGGCAAAGACATCCGTCTCGCCGAGTCCATGCAGGAGTTCTTCAGTCTTGCGGACAGTATTCGCCTCGACGTGGATCTCAAGCTCGACGGGCGCGACATCGCCGATGTCGCCTTCATGGGACCGGCAGGGCACCACCTTGAGCGATCCGCTCTCCTGGCGTCGACGGCGGCGGAAACGTCCGTCCATGCCACCGCGAAGTTCACCCTCAGCGTTTTCACGGCGGCGGAGCAAGGCTCCTAACGGGAACCTTCGCGCCGGGCTAGGATGGAAAAAGAGCGACTGTGATCTTGCCGACGCTGCAGTCCGGATCAGCCCGGCTGCCGTCGCGGGTCCGGAACCAGGGGGGAACGATGTTTGAATGGCTTGGCAGCAACTGGTGGGCCCTCTGGCTCACCGTGTTTCTCGCGTTTGCCGTGGTGGAGATGCTCACGCTCAGCTTCTTCTTCATCATGCTCGGGGCCGGTGCGCTGGCTGCCCTCGCCGCTGACTTCGCTGGAGCCGATCTCTGGTTGCAGATCGTCGTCTTTTGCATCGTGTCCCTGCTGATGATCGCGTTCGTCCGTCCTATCGCACTCAAGCATCTGCACAAGGGGCCTGCCGAGCAACGTACCAACGTGGACCGCCTGATCGGCCAATCAGCGCTCGTCATGGAGCCCGTCAGTGCGACGGCGGGACTGGTCAAGATCGGTGGCGACGTGTGGAGCGCCCGCAGCGCGGCTGGAATCATCGACGCAGGCCAGACCGTGCAGGTCACCAGGATCGACGGCGCGACGGCGGTAGTCGCCTCGACAGCTGAGAACAGCCCGCACTGAGCGGCGTCCCGCCATGGCACAAGCCGCCGGGTTCGACGACCGGCCTTCGACGCCGGGCGATCGGCACGTTGCCGCACACAACCGCATCAAATACTCAACTGGGGAATGAAGGAGATGTATGGACAGCTTGGGAGGAACTGCAGCCGCGATCGTGCTGCTAGTTCTCGTCATATTCGTGATTATCGTTTTGGTCCGCTCGATCAGGATCATCCCGCAAGCGCGCGCCGGCGTCGTAGAACGCCTCGGTAAGTACCAGCGCACGCTCAACCCAGGGCTCACCATCCTGATCCCCTTCGTCGACCGCCTGCTGCCGCTGTTGGATCTCCGCGAACAAGTGGTTTCCTTCCCGCCGCAGCCGGTGATCACTGAGGACAACCTGGTTGTCTCGATCGACACCGTGGTCTACTTCCAGGTCACCGATCCCCGGGCCGCGACCTACGAGATCGCCAACTACATCCAGGCTGTTGAACAGCTGACCACGACGACGCTCCGCAACGTCGTCGGCGGCTTGAACCTTGAAGAAGCGCTCACCTCGCGCGACCAGATCAACGGCCAGCTCCGAGGGGTCCTGGACGAAGCCACCGGACGCTGGGGAATCCGCGTTTCGCGGGTCGAACTCAAGGCGATCGACCCGCCGCACTCCATCCAGGACTCAATGGAGAAGCAGATGCGGGCCGAGCGTGACCGGCGTGCTGCGATTCTGACCGCCGAAGGCACCAAGCAATCGCAAATCCTCACAGCCGAAGGCCAGCGGCAGGCAGCAATCCTGGCCGCAGAGGGTGACGCCAAGGCAGCCATCCTCCGCGCCGATGGCGAAGCCCAGGCCATTCAGAAGGTCTTCGACGCCATCCACAAAGGCAACCCGGACCAAAAGCTGCTGGCCTACCAGTACCTTCAGACCCTGCCGAAGATTGCGGAGGGATCATCGAACAAACTGTGGATCATCCCCAGCGAGGTCGGTGAGGCCCTCAAGGGCATCGGCGGCGCACTGGGTGGTGCCAACGGTGGATCCGGCGTCGCGGACCTGTTCAGCGATTCCGCAAAGCCGCAAGAACCGTCGGCGTAACTGCGGACAGTTTGCACGGGGGACCGGCCAGAGACCCGGCCGGTCCCCTTCGCTTTGTCCTGTCCGCTTCGATCCGCGTATAATGGTGTATTTGTCCGGGCGGTTCAATCCGAACGGAACATTAACGCTTGGTCAGGCGTTTCATCTAGTGATGCAACGTGTGCAGACAGTAGTCCGGGCGACGCATTTGTGGCGTCCGGCTAGCGCGGAGCTTGGTTCCGCGAACAGACAGAGGGAGTAATCATGAGCGATCGCAGCCTGCGGGGCATGCGTCTTGGCGCCCAGAGCATGGAAACCGAATCCGGTGTGGAGCCGGCGCCGCGTCAGAGGGTTGAATACCGCTGCGCGGACGGAGAGCAGGTCTTCGTTACCTTCTCCTCCGAAGCCGAGATCCCTCCTGTCTGGGTTTCCAAGACCGGCAAGGAAGCGCTCCTGGTTGATGGCGAACGCCCCGTTGACACCAACGAGAAGGCCGTCCGCACGCACTGGGATATGCTGCTGGAACGCCGCAGCCTTCCCGAGCTCGAGCAGATCCTCGAAGACCGCCTGAACATCCTGCGCGAGCGTCGCGGAGAACGCCGCTCGGCATAACGGCAGAGTTGACGGCAAAGGCCGGGTCCTGGCTCCTCTTCGCAGAGGAGCGCGGACCCGGCCTTTGTCTGTTCGGCCTACTTTGAGACCGGGGTCTTCTTCCGCGTCAATGCGGCCCAACGGGCAGCCAGGCCCCACTTGGTGACGTTGATCATGGCCTCAACAACAATGTTGCCGCTCATCTTGGACGCCCCGAGCTCGCGCTCAACGAACGTGATGGGGCGTTCGACGATCTTCAGGCCAAGCTTGGCGACCCGCCAGGCAAGGTCAACCTGGAAGCCGTAGCCGACCGAATCGACGTCGTCGAGCTTGAGTGCTTCGAGGGTGCTGCGGCGGAAGGCACGAAAGCCTCCCGTGATGTCCTTGATCTTCATGCCGAGCATGATCCGCGCGTAGGTGCTGCCCGTCCGTGAAATCGCCTGACGGTAGAGCGGCCAGTTAACGGTGCCGCCACCCGGAACCCAGCGTGAGCCCATGGCGAGGTCGGCGCCGTCGTTGATGGCCTCCAACAGGAGCGGGAGCTGCTCGGGCTGGTGCGAACCATCGGCGTCCATCTCAACGAGGATGTCGTAGCCGGCCGCCATGCCCCATTTGAATCCGGCAATGTATGCGGCTCCGAGGCCTTCCTTGCCCTTGCGGTGCAGGACATGGACCTGGCTGTCCTCGGCGGCGATGCTGTCGGCCAGCTGTCCCGTGCCGTCAGGGCTGTTGTCGTCGACAACCAGGACGTCGGATGCGGGCACAGCCGCACGCAGCCGTCCGAGGGTCTTGGGTAGCGATTCCAGCTCGTTGTACGTGGGGATGATCGTCAGGACACGCAAGAAGAGGCCTTTCCTTGATGGAGCGGTCAGTGGGCCGGAGCAGCAGCGTGGCTGGCATTCAGGCGCAACTCTCCATTATAGGACGACATCTTGACGTACCTGCGGCCACCTGTGGCGTCCGCCACGCGGGCCGTGCCTGGCCGCGGGCAGGTCCACTAGCCCAGGTCCAGTGCCGGCCCGTGTGTTGAACTCGAGGCCGAACCGTTTTCTGCGGCACAGTGGACCTGCCCACTACGAGTGCCACGGTTTTGGAAAACGGGTCCGTTGACGGTTTTTGGCAGCAGACCCCACCGCGGCCAGACAACCAGGTGTTCCCTGTGGAAGCCTGTTGACCCTAAATGCTACGGAGTTCACAAATCCTGTCAAGCACCGTCTGAGCTGGGGCTTTATCTATACACGCAGGTCAGGGGCCCGCCGGACCGCCACGCTGTCTGCAACTATGACCGCAAAGTTTCACTCGCGAAGATCTCCTGGCCTTCGCGCACGGTCTGCAGGCAAGCGGGATCGCTACCGCTGTCCAGCGCGGGGAGGAGCGGCGTTCGTGCACGCGGATCGGTGGACCAGGACTGGACGCGGTCATCGGCCACCTGCACCATCAGCTCTTCGACTTCCCACACTGCGAAACTCGCAGGGGCCCCGGGGACCAATTGCCCCATGAGCGGATTCCGCTCTTTGCCGGCCCGCCAACCAGCCCGGGTGTGTCCGAGGAACGCTGCCCGCGCCGAAATGCGTTGATCCGGATTGCTGTGTTCCAAACATGCCCTGACACTGGACCAGGGGCGCAACGGGGTGACCGGGCTATCGCTTCCAAAACAGACAGGCACGCCGGTGGAGTAGTAGGAAGCGAAGGGGTTCATGGCGAGGCTTCGCGCACCCAGGCGCTGCTCGTACAGTTTTCCCGCCCCGCCCCACCTGGCATCGAAGCCGGGCTGTGCGCTCACTGTAATCGAATACTTCGCAAGCCGGGCGAGATCGCCGGCATCCGCCATTTCCACATGTTCGAGCCGGTGCGCGGCGGCACGGACGCGCTGCTCCCCTACATCCGACGCGGCAAGGTCCAAGGCATCCAGTATCGTCTTCAGTCCGGCGTCGCCGATGACGTGGAAGCCTGCCTGGATACCGAGCGCTGAACAGGCCGCAATGTGGCCGGCGGCTTCCTCCACGGAAACATAGAGGCTTCCGTGGTGGCCCGGCGCGTCTGCGTAGTCTTCGCTGAGCGCAGCCGTTCGCGAACCGATGGAACCGTCGATGTTCAAATCACCGGCCAAGCCAAGAACGGGTACGCCCAAGCCTTCCAGGATGGCAGCGGCATGCTCGGCCGATGTGGCGAGTTCGCCCCAATAGGGAAGGATCCGGGGGACGCCCGCGCTGCCTTCTTTCCACGATGCGGAGTTCCACGACGAAGACATCCGAAGGTCCTCGACACTGCAAATGTGCGGGGCCGCCATTTCGGCCAATGCGACATAGCCGTTGGCCGCAGCCTCGCGAAGGGCCAGTTCCTGGTAGCGGCGGCGTTCGGTGTCGGGGAACTGCCGGGCGACCAGCCGGGCCGCGGTGTGGGCAGCCCGCAGGACGTGGGCGGAACCGTCGTGCCCATCAAGGCCGTCCAGGCCCGCGTCGGATGCCAAGGAGGATGAGGCTAGGGCAGAGTGCGCGTCGACGCGCGCCAGGTACACCTTGCGCCCGCCCGCGGCCCGGTCGAGCTCCTCCGGCGTGGGGAGCGTCTTTTCGTGCCAAAGCGAGTCATCCCAACCGTGGCCAAGCACTGCTCCGGTGGTGCCAAGAGGCCCGGCGGCCTGCGCGACGGCGTCGAGCAGTTCCCGTGCCGAACGGACCCCGGCGAGCTGGAGGGAATCGGAAGCAATTCCGGTCTCCGTGAGGTGCATGTGGGAGTCCACGAAACCGGGCGCCAGCAAGGCTCCCCGGAGATCGATGATTTCCATCGAAGAATCGGCAATCGACGTGGCTGCCTGCTCCGAACCAACCCACGCAACAGTGTCTCCGTCAACCAGCATTGCCGTCGCGAAGGGATCAGCGGCTGTGTAGACGGAGCCGTTCCGGTACATTGTGACTTTGCGGGGCCGGGTATCGGCGGGCACGCCTGGATGAGTCATGGATATGCTCCTTGCTGGGAATCTGTGGTGTGTCAGGAGACGTTGGAGTACGCGACGACGCCCCGGCGGACCAGATCGATCGCATCGCGGCACGTCTTGGTTTGGCGCCGATCAAGCCCTGGAATCTTTGCCATCTGGTCCAGCAAGTCGATGACCTGCTTCGCCCAACGCACAAAGTCGCCTGCAGCGAGGTCGGTGCCGCTGAGGACCTCTTGCAAATGGCGGCCCTTCGCCCATTTGAAGATGGGCCAGACAAGTCCCAGCTCCGGCTCGGCAGTCAACGGGAGCCTGTTCTTGTCCTCGATGTCCTCCAGCGCAGACCACTCACGCACCACGATGTCCACGGACGTTTCGAGCGATACGGACGGCATTTTGGGTCGCAGGCCGCGATCGTCCCGCTTGGCTTGGTAGACCATCGTGCTGGCCAGCGCGGCCAGCTCCGCGGCATCGAGGTCCTTGATGGCCCCCTGGCGGATGGATTGGGAGATCAACAGGTCTTTTTCGCCGTAGATACGGCGCAGGCGCTGCCCGTCCGCGCTGATGGTGACATGGCCGGCGTCGGACGTCTGGAGGTAACCGTAGGCAGCGAGCACATCGCACACGCGGTCGAATGTCTTCGCGATGGTATTGGTACGGCCCTGGATCTGCCGGACGAGCCCGTCAGTCTCATGGCGCAATTTCCACCAGCGCTCGGCCCAGCGGGCGTGGTCCTCGCGTTCGCTGCAGCCGTGGCAGGGATGGGCGCGCAATGCGCGGCGAAGGTCTGCGATCTTCTTTTCCTGGTCCGGCAGGTAGCGGGCACGGCCAAAGTCCTCGCTTCGGTTCGTGCCGCGGGCCGGCGGACGTCCCTCGCGCACGGCGTTCCGCATGGCGGAGGCCAGGTCACGACGGGATTTGGGCAGCTTCGCGTTGAACGACTTCGGAATCCGGATCCAGGACACGGGGGCGACCGGACCTTCGACTTCGTGGGTACCGATCCTGTGCAGCTGGTTGTCTTCCGTGAGGACCGCGGGGCGCGGTTCCCGCGAGTTGGGATCGGCATTGAGCACGACGGCGTAACCCGGTGTGCGTCCGCCGGGAACCTTGACGATGTCGCCGGGCATGAGCCGGGCCAGCGAGTCCACGGTCAATGATTTGCGGGCCCGCGAAGTGCTCCTCGAGGCAAATTGCTCGGCCTCGCTGAGGTCCCGCCGGAGTTTTGCGTACTCTGTGAAGTCGCCCAGGTGGCACTTCATGGATTCCGCATAGCCGGCCAGCGACTCTTCGCGGCTTCGCACCTGCCGGGCCAGCCCCACTACGGAACGGTCCGCCTGGAACTGGGCGAATGAGGATTCGAGGATTTGCCGTGCCCTGGGCCGGCCGAACTGCGCAATCAGGTTGATGCTCATGTTGTAGGTAGGGCGGAAGCTCGAGTTGAGCGGGTAGGTGCGCCGCGAAGCGAGGCCGGCGACGGCGGCAGGATCGGTACCCGGTTGCCAAAGGACCACGGCGTGGCCTTCGACGTCGATTCCCCGCCTTCCCGCTCGGCCGGTCAATTGGGTGTACTCCCCCGCGGTGATGTTGACGTGGGCTTCACCGTTGAACTTGTCGAGCTTCTCCAGGACGACGCAGCGGGCGGGCATGTTGACGCCCAAGGCGAGGGTCTCCGTGGCAAAAACGGCTTTCACCAGGCCATCGGCGAAGAGCGTCTCCACGACTTCCTTGAAGGTCGGCAGCAAACCGGCGTGGTGCGCCGCGAGCCCCCGGAGCAGGCCGTCACGCCAACTCCAAAAACCCAGCACATCAAGGTCGTCGGCTGGAATCTCGCGGCTTGCCTCATCCACCCGGGACGCGATGATCTGTTGTTCGCGCTCCGTCGTGAGCCACAGCCCGGCGGCGGCACACTGCGCGACGGCCCCGTCGCAGCCGGCACGGGAAAAGATGAATGTAATGGCCGGTAGTAATCCTTGGCGGTCCAGGCTCGCAATGATCTGGGGCCGGCTGGCCTTGCGCACCGGGCTGCGCTGCTCGCCGGCACTGTTGTCACGCTGACGGTCCTGCCGGCGGCGGCTGCGTCCGCCATGGCCAAAGCGGCCACGGAAGTTCATCTGGCTTTCCGCCCGGGCCATCGACAGTAGCTCCGGGTTGACCTCGAATTCCCTCTGGAGGGGATTGCGCTCCGGCTCCCGTATTGCCTCCAGCGCGGGCCCTTCGCCGTCTGGTGCCCCTGGAGCAATCTCGTCAAAGCTGGTGTCCCCCGCGAACAGATCGACGATCTCACGCCCCACCATGACGTGCTGCCACAAGGGGACGGGACGGTGTTCGGAGACAATCACGTCAGTGTGTCCGCGCACAGTGTCCAACCACGCGCCAAACTCTTCCGCGTTGGACACGGTGGCGCTGAGGGAAACCACTTGCACCTCGCTGGGCAGGTGGATGATCACCTCTTCCCAGACGGCGCCGCGGAAGCGGTCTGCCAGGTAGTGCACCTCGTCCATCACCACGTAGCCAAGGTCCCCCAGGGTGTCCGAGTCCGCGTACAGCATGTTCCTCAGGACCTCAGTGGTCATTACCACGATCGGAGCCTCGCCGTTGATGGTGGTGTCACCGGTCAGCAGTCCCACGCTTGAGGCACCGTACTTCGCCGAGAGTTCGGAGAACTTCTGGTTGCTTAGTGCCTTGATGGGCGTCGTATAAAACGCCTTGAGCCCGCGTTCGAGCGCCAGATAGATGGCGAACTCGCCGACGATTGTCTTCCCGGCGCCCGTGGGCGCCGCCACGAGCACTCCCTTGCCTTCCTGGAGCGAACGGCACGCATCCCGCTGGAAATCGTCAAGCTCGAACTCCAGTGTCCGGGCGAAGGTACCTAGATAGGTTTTCGACTCAGCACTCCGCTGCGCTGCGGCTTGAAAGGCTTCTGAGGGCGAAAGGGCCCCTGAATTGGAGGACATGCTTCAAGCCTAGTGGCCGTGAGACTACAGATTCTCCAGATCGGAAGCAGGAGTGGCGACGTCGGCCGTGGCTTCCGTCTCGGCGGTAATCTTCGCCTGCCGGCGCGCGCGCCGTTTGTCGTTCAAGATGCAGAGTCCGATCGCGGCGAAGAACAGCACCAAGAGGGGACCGGCGAGCATGAACATTGACAACGCGTCCGCACCGGGCGCGGCCACCGCCGCAAGGACAAACACGAGGAAGACCGTGATGCGCCAGGCCTTGAGGATGGTCCTGCCGCTCAAGACGCCTGCCATGTTGATGCCCACCAACACCACCGGCACCAGGAAGGCGATGCCGAGGAAAAGAAGCATGTGCGTGGCAAACGTCAAGTACTGGGATGCGTCGATGTTGTTGGCACCGTTTTGCGGGGTGAACTGCAGGAGCGCACGTACGACGTTCGGGATGACCGTCCATGCAACATACACGCCGACCAGGAACAGCGGGACCGCCGCGGCCATGTACCCCAGCGTGTAGCGGCGCTCCTTCTTGGTCAGGCCCGGAGTGATGAATGCCCAGACCTGATAGATCCAGATGGGGCTGGAGAGCACCAAGCCGATCTGGATGGCAATCCGGAGCTTGAAGTCGAACGGATCCCCCACGCTCGCGAAGTTCAGGACCGCGGTCCGCTTGGTTTCCTGGGCGATCTTGATCAACGGATCCGACAGGCTGTTGACCACCGGCTCATAGAGGAACCACCCTGCCACGGCGCCTACGAGAACGCCGATGGCAGACTTGATCAGCCGATTCTTGAGCTCCTTCAGGTGGTCTAGGAGCGCCATCCGCCCTTCGGGGTTGGCTTTGCGGCCCGTCTTCGTTGCCACTACTGCTTAGCTACGGGTTGCAGGCGGAACGTCAGTGTCGTTGCCGCTCTTGTTGGCTTCGGGGTAGTTGACCACTTTGCCTTCAACGGGGTCCGAGTCGTCCTTGGCCGCCGGCTTTCCGTCGTTCTTCATTTCCTTGACTTCGGATCTGATGATGCGCATCGACTGGCCGAGGCTGCGGGCCATAGCGGGGAGCTTGGGTGCCGCGAACAGCAGCAGGGCCACGATGATGATAATGACAATTGGCCAAGGGCCATCAAATAGTCGTCCCACGGGAAGTCCTTTCGTTGGAATACATCCTACGTCTAACTGAATTCGATGTCGTGCAGAGACTGGGGTTGGCCCCGTTCTGCTTTGCGCTTAACGCGCTTTTGGCGACGCACTTCCCGGCGGGAGGCCTTGGCCGTCACGTAATCATGACGCATCTGTTCCGGTGAGGCAAAAACGGCCGCGCCAAACACTTTCGGCGACGCCTCGCCGTCGTCGTCGGCATGTTCGCGAAAGTTCGTGCGATGACCGAGCCGCTCCCCCGCTGCGCTCAGTTCATGGACCGTGGCCATGAACTTCCGGAAAAGCCGGATGCCCAGCAGGACATAGCAGAGCAGCGACACCGCAATCAGCGCGAGCCACAAAAGGATCCAGGACCACCAAGGCATTTGAGTAGTCTAACCAGCCTTCATTACTTGTACTGCGCAAGTGCGGCAGCCACCCAGGCTACCGAGGCGTCGGCTAGCTCTGCGGGCTGAAGTATGCGTGCCGCACCGCCGTGCTGCGCCACGAACATCGGCAACCAGTCGGCATTTCCGAACCGGACCTCGGCGAGCAAGCCGCCGTCAGGGAGGACAGCCGTCCGCTCCGCATAATAGTCGTCCGCCAGCCCGACGCCCTGCCGGGTCAATTGGAGGACGACCACGACGTCGTCGTCGTTGGGCGTGTACAGCTTCACCGGGACGCCTTCCCCGGCGCCTGCGGTCTCGGAAACCGGACGGCCATTGGGCGCGATCTCCTCGATGCGGTCGAGGCGGAAGTTCCGCAGTCCGGCTTTGCTATGGCAGTACGCCTCGAAGTACCAGGTGTTGTCCAAGGAATAGAGCCGGAAAGGATCGACGTCGCGTTCGGAAACCGAATCGCGTTGCTGAGAGAGGTAGCGAAGCCGGAGTTGATGACCCGACTGGATCGCCCGGGTGATGGTGTCGAACGCCGCGGCGTCGGACGGGGCCACGGGCGGGCCGGCGACGGCCGCCGCCAAGCGGCCGGCCTCCCCCGCAGCGCCGGTGAGCTTCAGGGTCACGGACTCCAGGGCTCCGCTTTGCTCGTCTTCCGACATTCCGGCCTGGGCGGGAAGTCCGCCGAGGGTCGCCAGGCCCGTCAGCAGTGCGCAAGCTTCATCAACGCTGAAGCCGATGGGCCGGTTGAGGTCGAGGTGCTCGCGGATGTAGACGTGCTCGTTCTCCCAATCGATATCGAACAAGTCATCCGGATAGCCTTCGGGGCGGCCGGAGCAAATCAGGATCTTCAGGTCTTCGACGAGTTCCTCACGCGTGACCCCGAAACGGTCCGCCACCTCCTGAATAGGCAGGCCCTGGTTGTGGACAAGGAAGGGAACCAGTTGGAGCATGCGGTTGAGTTGGTCTTCCGAGGTCCGCTTGCGCGTCCGCGGCGCTGGTCCCGTGCCGGAGAAGCGGACCTCGACGGCGGGGCTCGACGCGAACGCGGCGGCAGCTTCAAGGCGGCGGATCACGGCGTCGCGCAGCTCGGGAGGTCCGGCCACGAGCACGTGGGGACCATAGGAGGCAAGTTCTTCGGCGAGCAGCTCACTATCCCGGAAGGGCACAGAGAGGCGGTCCCTGCCCGCTTGGGAGCCGCCGGCGCCGCCGGCTCGGTTGACACTCACGGCGCGCTTGCGAAGACCCAGCAAACGCCCTTCGACCACGTCGAGGTGGGCCTCCTGCAGGGGAAGTTCATTGAGGCTGTCCAGTTCGGCGCGGGTATCAAACCCTGGAGGTGTCTCGTAGTGAAATCCGGTCTCAATATGGACATCGCTTGTCATCCGGGACAGCCGAAAAAAGCGTTTCGCGTTCCGGTCCCGGTCGAAGCCCACCAGGTACCACTGGCCGAACCGGCTCCCGAGGCCCCACGGCTCTACCATGCGGCGTTCGTCTTTGCCTGTGCTCGCGGCACGGTAGCCGAAGCTTACGGGGTGCTGGCCGTTCATGGCCACGATGATGTCGTCAAATGCCTGGCCGGCGGGCTTGATGCGCGGCTGGACGCCGGCGGGGAGTTCGACGTCGGCGAGGTCGCCTGAAGCCTGCAGCTTCCGTAGCGCGCTTGCGGCGGCCGAGCCGAGCGCTGCGCGTTCCCACAGCTGCGCGGCCAGGAGCAACACCGTGCCCTCGGCAGGCGTCAGGTGCACATACGGCAGGCGATTGGATTCCTTGCCGATGCGGTAGCGGGTCGAAGCGGGATCGTCCGAGCCGAACCCGTGGTCAAGGAGTGTCTCGATCTCGAAGCCAAACCGCTTCAGCTCTGACTTGTCCCGTTCAAACATGCGTCCGAACGCGACGTCGCTGTCACCGGCGTCGTGATAGACCTTCTGCCTGAGAACGGCCCGGGACAGCCCGTATTTCGTGTTCAGAAGGGCGATCAGCAGGTTCAGGAGACGTTCGGTACGTGATGCGGACACGATGGCTACGTTACTAAATTCCTCCGGCAAAGGCGGAAGGCGCGTCTGCGGCCGGATTTCTCCTGCTGCAGGCGCGCCCTCCCATGCTGTGAAACCTAGCGGACCGCCACGAGGTCCACGACGAAGATGAGGGCTTCGTTGGGCTTGATGGCCCCGCCCGCGCCACGGGAGCCGTAGGCAAGCTCGGAGGGGATTTCAAGGCGACGGCGGCCGCCGACCTTCATGCCAAGCAGTCCCTGGTCCCAGCCCTGGATGACCTGGCCGACGCCCACGCGGAAGTCCAGCGGTGCGCCGCGGCCCCACGATGCGTCGAATTCCTCGCCGGTGGACCAAGCAACGCCGACGTAGTGGGTGGAGACGGTGTCGCCGGCCTGGGCCTCGGCGCCGTCACCGACGATGATGTCCTTGATAACGAGTTCCGTCGGGACGTCGCCCTCGGGGAAGTCGATCTCCGGCTTTGTGCGGTCGTAATCACGCTGACCAAATGACATGGGTACTCCTCAATTTGATAGGGGATGGTGTTATGGAAGTTTACGGAAGGCTACTGGGCGCCCAGGATGTCCACGACGAAGACGAGGTCGCCTGCCGGCTGGCCCTGGGCTGCGGCGGCGTCGCCATATGCGAGGCTCTTGGGGATAACCAGGAGGACACGCGAGCCGACCGTTTTGCCGGTGAGGCCTTGCGTCCAGCCCTTGATCACGCCGTTGAGCGCGAAGCTGGCGGTCTGGCCCTTGTCGTAACTGGAGTCGAACTTCTTGCCATCAGCCAAGGTGACGCCGACATAGTTGACCGTCAGGGTGTCCGTTTCCTTGACGACTGCGCCCTTGCCCTTGATGAGGTCCTGGGAGACGAGGGCCTGCGGGGCCTTCGCGCCGTCAACGGAGATCTGCGGAATTCCCTTGTCATCGACCTTGACCGTGGGGAGGCCGGCGGGCGGAGTGACGGTGTCGCCCTCGGGCTTGGCCAGGGGCTTGACTGCGTCCTTGACGCCGGTGATCTTGAAGACCACCAGCTGGGATGACGTTGCCGCTGCTTCAGCCGACGCCGCAGTTCCGGGGACGGCGAAAGCGATGTCAGCGCCCACCTTCGCACCGACGAGCGCGTTGTAGAGCACAGCGCTGCCGGTCTTGAGCTGGTCGCTCAGCTCGACGGGCTGGGACCCTGTCGGGAATGTGTCTTCGAGGGTCTTGCCGTCCTTGCCGTCGACGGCGATGTAGGTGATCTGCGCCACCTGTCCGGCCTTCACCTTGTCGCCGGTGCCGTCGCTGACCATTTTGATGGTCGGCTGCGTTACGTCCAGCGGCTTGTTGAATTCCAGGCCGGGTGCCTTCTTGTCTCCATTGTCGGAGACCTTGAGGGAATCCAGCTTGGCGACTTCGCCGGCGGATTGACTGGTGGGCTCCGGGGTCGCTGTTGGTGCCGGGCTTCCGCCGCAGGCGGTGATCAGCAAGAGGCCGGGGATGAGGATTGCTAGTAGACGTCGCACAAATTGAACTTTCGTCGGGCCAAAAGGAGGGCATGGCCGGGCCACGCGCGTAGCGGCCTGCTAAAGGCCAACCTCCAGAGTAGCTGGTGAAGCTGGGAGTCAGCTCATCGAGTCCAGGAGGGCATCTACTCTTTCGTCGACGCTGCGGAAGGGATCCTTGCACAAAATCGTCTGGTGAGCGCGGTCGTTCAGCTTCAGGTGGACCCAGTCCACGGTGTAGTCACGGCCGAGTTCCTGCGCGCGCCGGACGAAGTCGCCGCGGAGTTTTGCCCGGGTGGTCTGCGGCGGCGCATCCACCGCATCCTTGATATCCGTGTCGGCAACCAGGCGGCGCGCCGCGCCGCGGGACTGGATCAGGAAGAAAAGGCCGCGCTTGCGCGAGATGTCGTGATAGGTCAGGTCCAATTGCGCGATCCGCGGGGAGTCGAGGCCGATTCCATGGCGACGCATGTACCCATCCATCAGCTTCTTCTTGATGGCCCAGTCCACTTCGGTGTCGATTCCGCTGGTGTCGCCGCTATCGATCGCATCCAGCGTCCGTTCCCAAAGATCCAGGATGAGCGGTACGTGCGGATTGTGGGCTCCGTTCGATGCCACAAAGGCACTGACCTTTGCAAGGTACTCGCGCTGGATGTCCAGGGCCGTCAATTGCCTGCCGTTGGCCAGGCGCACCAAGGCCTTGCCGCTGAGATCGTGGGAGATTTCACGGATGCTCCGGATGGGGTTCTCCATGCGCATGTCCCGCATGATCACTCCGGCCTCAATCATGCGCAGGAGCAGATCCACCGTTCCCACCTTCAACAGCGCGGTGGTCTCGGACATGTTGGAATCTCCGACGATCACGTGCAGACGGCGGAAGAACTCGGCATCGGCGTGCGGCTCATCACGGGTATTGATGATGGGGCGGGATCTCGTGGTCGCAGAGGAGACGCCTTCCCAAATGTGGTCGGCACGTTGGGAGAATGCGAACGTGGCCCCATGGGGTGTCTTCAGGACCTTGCCCGCACCGGCGATCAGTTGCCGTGTGACGAGGAAGGGGATGAGGATTTCGGCGAGCCGGGAGAACTCACCCCGCCGGGGAATCAGGTAGTTTTCGTGGCTGCCGTAGGAATTGCCGGCGGAATCGGTGTTGTTCTTGAAGAGGTAGACCGTTCCGTTGAATCCCTCCGCCGCGAGCCGTGCCTGCGCTTCGTCGACGAGGTCATCGAGAATCAGCTCCCCTGCCCGGTCGTGGGCTATCAGCTGCGCGAGGTCGTCGCATTCCGCCGTGGCGTACTCCGGGTGCGAGCCGACATCCAGGTACAGGCGCGAGCCATTCGTAAGGAACACGTTGGAGGAACGTCCCCAGCTCACGACTTTGCGGAAGAGGTACCTGGCGACTTCCTCGGGAGCCAATGGCCGCGAGTCGGGGCTCGAGTACGAAATACCGAACTCCGTTTCGATCCCGAATATCCTTTTGTCCATCTCAGGCCTCCCCTGCCAGCAGCTGCGTGATTTCTTCTGCCCTGAGCCGCCGGAAGGCCCGCCGGGATCCGCGCCCGCTTTCCGGGCTTCGGTCCAACACGGCGGCCTCGACTGCGGTGCCGGGCAGGGCGTCCATTTCCTTGTCCGTGGCCAGCGCCTTGACGGCCAGTCGCAGCGCGCCGGCCAGATTGAGATCGGCCTTCCATCCGCGGGCCACGCTCTCGGCTACTTGCTCGGCCAAGCCGCCCATCACTACAAAACCGTTCTCGTCGGCAATCGACCCGTCGAAAGTCAGGCGGTAAAGATGGTCCTCGGCCTGGGTGTGACCGACCTCGGCCACGGCAAGCTCGACTTCGAACGGCTTTTGCTCCGCGGTGAAGACTGCGCCAAGGCTCTGTGCGTAGACGCTCGCCAGCCCGCGGGCCGTGACGTCTTCGCGATCGTATGAATAGCCGCGGACGTCGGCGTAGCGGACACCGGCTTGCCGAAGACTCTCAAACTCGTTGTACTTGCCCACGGCGGCGAACGCGATCTTGTCGTAGATCTCACCGATCTTGTGGAGCGACGGCGACGGGTTTTCCGCCACGAGCGCGATCCCGTCGGCGCAACTGATCACGACGACGGAACGGCCGCGGGCGATACCCTTCCGCGCGAAATCCGCGCGGTCCTTCATCAGTTGCTCGGGCGAAACATAAAACTGCTGGGTCATCTCAGGCCTCCCGTCCGGCAACTGTGCGTGCTTCGACAATGGATCCGGCGATCGCCGCCAATTCCCGTTCCGGCACCCGGCGGGCACCGGCGCGGTTGACGGTATAAATCACCGGCCAGAGTTGCCGGACCGGGTCCGGACCGCCCGTGGCGGAGTCGTCGTCGGCGGCGTCATAGAGGGCTTCAACCGCGACGGCGACAGCCTCGTCTTCGGTGAGGTTCGGCCGCCACAGCTTCTTCAGGGCGCCACGTGCGAAGACGGAACCGGAGCCGACCGAATGGTGCTCCAACTCCTCGTACCGTCCCCCCGTGACATCGTAGGAGAAAAGCCGTCCAACGCCGGCTGCCTGGTCGAAGCCCGCGAAGAGCGGGACCACCGCGAGACCCTGCATGGCCATCGGCAGGTTTCCCCGGATCATGGCTCCAAGCCTGTTGGCTTTGCCGTCCAGGCTCAGCAGCGTGCCTTCGATCTTTTCATAGTGTTCCAGTTCCACCTGGAACAACCGGATGATGTCGATGGCCAGGCCGGCCGTCCCGGCAATTCCCAGGACGGAGTATTCGTCGGCCGGGAAGACCTTCTCGATGTGCCTGCTGGCGATCACGTTGCCCATGGTGGCGCGCCGGTCCCCCGCCATCAGGACGCCGCCGGGGTAACTCAGGGCGACGATTGTCGTGGCATGCGGCACCGGCGGAATCTGTCCCGCGGGCAGGCTTTGATTGTAGGGAAGGAGTTCAGGCCTGGAGCGTTGCAGATGCTCTATGAACGAAGACGTTGCTTGAGTGGCCAGGTGGCCGGCTGATGGATCCTGCATTGCTGCGCTCCTTCGACTCTGACATCCGATGCCCGGCGGCCTCGCGCCGACCGGGCCCTTGGCTTGGCTGGCGGCTGGCTACTGGCCGCCCTTTTGCACAAATGCCCTGACGAACTCTTCGGCGTTCGATTCAAGAACACCGTCGATTTCGTCGAGGAGATCGTCTACGCCCTGCGTGGCGACCGAGGCCTGTGCCTCCGGCGCTGCGGGCGGCGCCTCGGGGGCGTCGGCCTCTGCCTCGACGTCCCGCGACTGCGGTTGCTGCTGCTCCTGCGCTGCCATTTCTTTCTCCATTCTGTCCATCCCCGGTAACGGGGACTTCCTGTAATGCCATACTGCCACGGGGCGGGCCGTGACGCTGGGGTTTTAAGGGCCCGTTTGGTCGCCGTTGGCCGACTGGCTGTTCAGGCGGGCGGAGCCGGGTCCAGGCCGAGCAATTCACGGAGGAATGCGCCCGCTGTGGCGTGTTTCCGAAACAGCTGTCCGGTGAGTGCTTCCGTGCCGCGGAGCGGTTCCCGGGTGGGCACACGCTGCAGTTTCCCGATGCCGGGAACGTCGAAGATGACCGAATCCCAGCTGGCGCCGACCACGTCCTTGCCGAAGGTGGAAACACACTTCCCCCGGAAATATGCGCGGGTGTCCGACGGCGGTTCGACGACAGCACGGTTGATCGTGGCGTCGTCGACGATCCTCTGCATGCGGTCCCGGGAAAGCATGCGGTAGTACAGACCCTTTTCCGGCCTCACGTCGGACCATTGCAAATCGACGAGGCCGAGCCGGGCGTCGTTCCATTCAAGGCCGTCACGGTTCCGGTAGCCATCCAGCAGGGACATTTTGGCCAGCCATTCGACGGAAGACGCGGCGCCCGCGGGGTTGCTGCCGAGGAGCCCGAGCGTCGACTCCCACCGTTCGAGGACGTCACGGGTGTGCCCGTCTCCGCTGAAGGCATCGGAAACCCCTGTTTCCTGGGCAAGTTTGGCCGCTGCCTCGTAGTACATCCACTGGATATCAAGCGCTGTTACGCGCCGTCCGTCGAGAAGCCTGACGGTTGCAGTCAGGGACGTGTCGTGGCTGATGGCCTGCAGGCCCGCCACAGGCTCATGCACTTCGATCTTCGGAGCCTGGCCGGCCTCGATAAGGCTCAAGACCAATGCCGTGGTGCCGAACTTCAAGTAGTTCGACACCTGGCTCAGGTTGGCGTCCCCGATGATCACATGCAGGCGCCGGTACTTGTCCGCTGTGGCATGCGGTTCATCCCGGGTATTGATGATCGGACGCCGGATGGTGGTTTCCAGCCCTACCTCGGCTTCGAAGAAATCCGCACGCTGGCTGATCTGGAATCCGGGAGTTGAACCGTCCTGGCCCTTGCCGAGGCGTCCCGCACCGCAGATCACCTGGCGTGTGACAAAAAACGGGGTCAGGCCGCGGACGATGTCTCCGAAAGGCACCGAGCGCGGCATGAGGTAGTTCTCGTGGGAGCCGTAGGAAACAGACTTGTTGTCGGTGTTGTTCTTGTACAGATTGATCGCCGGCAGATCAGGATCGGCGGCCACCTTCCGAACCGTCGCCAGGGCGACGAGGTCGCCGGCCGCGTCCCACGCCACGATGTCACGGGGATTCGTGACCTCGGGACTTGAATATTCCGGATGGGCATGGTCCACGTACAGACGGGCCCCGTTGCCGAGGACCATGTTCATCAGCAACGATCCTGACTCGTCGCCGCCGTCGGCTTCCAACTCCTGCCGGCCGTACGCCAACGCGACGGCCTCGGCGTCGAGCACCGGAGGCCTGTCGGTCAGCTGGCTGGGATCGGCCGCGCTGCGCTCAACCGTCCAACCGCGTGCGTCATGCAGGGGTTCTTCGTCCGTGTAGTCCCAGCGGGTTTCAGCGCCCCCCGCCGCCCGCTGTCGCGTCAGGGTGGCGTAGGCCTGGATGATCCGCGCGGACATCATCGTGGCGTTCGCACCTGGCGCAGAAGGCGCGTGGATACCGTATTCAGTTTCCGAACCCATGACCCGCATGGCCCCGCCCACGGGAAGCTTGTCCGAGGGAAGGCCTTCCGGCCGGGCCGTCACAGGTACTGGCCGGTGTTTGGAGTCGTTTCGATCGACTTCCCGGGCTCCTGGCCGGCCTTGCCCTGGACGATTGTGCGGATGTAGGTGATTCGTTCGCCCTTCTTGCCTGAGATACGTGCCCAGTCATCCGGGTTGGTGGTGTTGGGCATGTCCTCGTGTTCGCGGAATTCGTCGACGACGGCGCGCAGGAAGTGGTCGATCCGCAGGCCTTTCTGCTGGGTCAGCAGGAGGTCCTTGATGGCGTACTTCTTCGCCCGATCCACGACGTTTTGGACAACCGCGCCGGAATTGAAGTCCTTGAAGTAGAGCATCTCGGTATCGCCGTTGGCGTAGGTCACTTCGAGGTACTCGTTGGATTTCTCCGTCGAGTACATGGCTTCAACAGTGCGCTGGATGATGGCGTCGACTGTGGCCTGGACGTCGCCGCCGTGCTCCGCCAGATCCGTTGCGTGGAAAGGAAGGTCGGTGGTGATGTACTTGGCGAAAATGTCGGCGGCCGCTTCGGCGTCGGGCCGCTGGATCTTGACCTTCACGTCAAGCCGGCCGGGACGGAGAATAGCCGGATCGATCATGTCCTCGCGGTTCGAGGCGCCGATCACGATGACGTTGTCCAGCCGTTCGACGCCGTCGATCTCGCTCAGGAGCTGCGGGACGATGGTTGTTTCGACGTCGGAGGATACCCCGGTGCCGCGGGTGCGGAACAATGAGTCCATTTCGTCGAAGAACACCACCACGGGGCTGCCATCTGATGCTTTCTCCCGGGCACGGGCAAAAATCAGGCGGATGTGCCGCTCTGTTTCGCCGACGTACTTGTCAAGGAGTTCAGGTCCCTTGATGTTCAGGAAGTAGCTCTTCAGGTCCACGTTGCCGGCCCGTTCGGAGGCGCGTGCGGCAAGGGAGTTGGCAACGGCCTTCGCGATCAGCGTCTTGCCGCAACCCGGAGGGCCGTAAAGCAGGATGCCCTTGGGTGCTTTGAGCCCGTGTTCGCGGTACAGGTCCGGGTGCAGGAACGGTAGTTCCACGGCGTCGCGGATCTGTTCGATTTGCGGGCCCAGGCCACCGATGTCCTCGTAGGTAATATCGGGGACTTCCTCAAGGACAAGGTTCTCGACCTCTGCCCGGGGCACCTTCTCCAGCGCGTAGCCCGTGCGGGAATCCAGCGACAAGGCATCCCCGACGCGCAGGTGCACCTTCTGCAAGGCGCCTGAAAGCCTGACGACCCGCTCTTCATCGGCCCTGCCCACTACCAGGGCGCGGTCGGTGCCGAGCATTTCCTTGAGCGTGACGAGTTCTCCCGCCCGTTCATAGCCCAGGCCGGTGACCACGAGCAGGGCCTCGTTGAGGAGGACTTCCTGCCCGACGGCCAGCTGGTTGATGTTCACGAGGGGGCTGACGCCCACGCGCATCTTGCGGCCGGCATTGAAAATGTCGACCGACTCCTCGGTGGCCGCCTGGCCCGTGCTGCCTGCCGTTGGCTGGCGCCTAGGGTTGATCTGCAAGATGGTCCCGAAGCTGTACGGCGGTTGGCCGTCCTGCTCGAGGGCGCCCTTGAGCCGCAGGATTTCGGCCTTCGCCGTCTCCAGCATGGTCACGAGCTTGGTGTTGTTCTGGGTGGCTGCGGCAAGCTGACGGTCGATGTGGCGCAGCTTGTCTCGAAGGATGTTTATCTGGCGTTCCGCGACAGTGAGTTCCCCCGACTCGTCCACCGGTTGGATTGCCCCACCCCCGTGTCCCGCTTTCCCCCCAGTCACAGCCTTGTTCGATGGCTCCTCCGGCGTTGTTCGCCCGAAGTCATTGTTCGACGTATCCACGAAGCATCAGCTCCTTCCCGCTTTCTATAAATAGACCTTAGCCCTCAAAAGCGTCGGGAAACCTGTGACATCCGGAATGCGGACCAGTTTGTGATCTTTCCCTAGGGAGCCGGTGAGGGGTCATCCTTGACGTTGGTGCCGGCAATCGCATCCCGTGCCGCCCGCCGCAGTTTCTTGTCCGAAACCGCACGCTCTCCTACGGCTCCCGGCGTCCAGGCATTCAGGTCTTCCTCGCTGAACTCGGTCTTCGACGGTCGCCGCTTGACCGAGATCCCGGTCACGCCGTCGGCGAGGCGGCGGGTCACCAAAAGGAAGCCGGTGTGGGCCACCATGCGGTGGTCGGGACGGACAGCGAGGCCTTCAAGGTGCCAGCCGCGGACCAAGGACTCCCACGCGTCCGGTTCCGTGAAACGGCCGTCGGCGCGGATGGCCTCTGCGGTACGGGAGAGCTGGGTCACGGTGGCCACATAGTTGATCCACACGCCGCCGGGGGCCAGGACCGTCGCTACGGCATCGAGGCATTCCCAAGGAGCGAGCATGTCCAGCACCACGCGGTCCACGGAGCCGGGCTCCTCGCTGCGGACAACTTCCTCCTGGAAGTCGCCCAGCGAGATCTTCCAGGCCGGGTGCGGACCGCCGAAAATGGTTTCCACGTTGCCGCGGGCGATGTCGGCGAATTCTTCGCGACGCTCGAAAGAGTGCAGGTAACCGTTGTCTCCCACGGCACGAAGCAGGGAGATCGAAAGAGCGCCGGAGCCAACGCCCGCTTCCACAACCCGCGCACCCGGGAAGATGTCGGCCATGGTGACGATCTGGCCGGCATCCTTGGGGTACACCACCGCGGCGCCGCGGGGCATGGACAACACGAAGTCCGAGAGCAGCGGACGGAGGGTCTGGTACTGCTGGCCGATGTTGTTGGCCACCACGGAGCCGTCAACCTGGCCGATGATTTCGTCGTGGTTCAGGAAGCCGCGGTGCGTGTGGAAGGCGCCGCCTTCCTCCAGGGTGATGGTGTTCATCCGGCCGCGTTCGTCCGTGAGTTGAACCCGTTCGCCCACACGGAACGGCCCTCGGCGCCGTGCCGCACCAGTCGGCTGAATCGCGGTATTGGCGCCGGTGGCCGTGTAGTTGGCGGCGGTTTCGCTGCTCATGGGTGTTTCCTCGCTCCTGTACGGCTGGGCCGTCATTCGTTGCCACAGTTACTGCTTAGTGCTGCGCTCTGCCAGCCGGGTTATTTTTCGGCCGGCAGGTAACTCTACCGGGAAGGTCCTACGGGCGTCCGCTCCGTCGGGCTACTTTACCTGTAATGGCTGTCACTACGGCCTGCTGCCGCAGCAAGCCCATGACTGTGCCTGCCTCATCCACTACGGCGTATTCCCCGCCGCTGAGCTGCGCCAAGTACTGGATCAGTTCCTGGCCGCTGGAAGTCCAAGGCACGTAGGCGCCGTCGGCGAGCGGGGTCGAAACCGCCGTCACGACGGTGGTGAATACCTCGGAGGCCGGCACGGCTGCCGCGGCAGCCGGATCGACGAGGCCCTGCGGCCGGCCATCCGGTCCGCAAATCACGACGGCGGGAGCGCCGTAGGGTGCCACGCGCAGGACATCCGCGACAGTGGCCGAGTTCGGAATGCCGACGGCGGGTTCCGCCAGGGCGGAGGCGCTCACCAAGTGGAGCCGGCCGCGGAGCGTCGCCTGCTTGATCGCACCCGAAGCGCCCATCCAAAGGAAGCTGCAGACGAGGAAGGTGATGAGCATCAGGCTGAGATCGGGCGTGTTGCCGCTCAGCAAAGGCAGCACGACGAACCAAACAACCAGGACGATGACAATAATCCGTCCGGCCCAGCCAGCCGCCACCGTGCCCTTTTCCTGGCTTCCCGTCACTTTCCATACCGCGGACTCCACCAAGCGTCCCCCGTCGAGGGGCAGTCCGGGGAGAACGTTGAAGATGCCGATCAGCAGATTGGCCCACATGAGGATATTCGTCAGGGTGTCCCCAACCCCGGTGACGACACCGGCCTGAAGCAACAGCCAGGCACCGCCCGCGAGGACAAAGTTGGCCGCGGGTCCTGCCAAAGCGACAACGACCGAGCGGCCGGGGGACGCGATGAAGCTCTCGAACTGCGTGTGCCCGCCCCAAAGATTCAAAACGATCTTCTCCGTGGGCCACTTGAAAGCCTTGGCGCTCAAGGCATGGGCGAGTTCGTGGACGAGCACGGACAGCGCGAGGAGCACCGCATAGGCAAAGGCAACGAAGTAGGCGCCGATTCCCAAGGAGTGGTTCCGGATGAGCAGCGCTGGTCCATAGACGATGACGGTGAACGCCGCGATGATGAACCAGGAGTAGGCAAGGTACACGGGGATTCCCGCGATGCGGCCGAGCGGAATCCCGTCCTTTTTAGCGCTACGGGTGCTATGGCCACGGTTACCGGGAGTGCTCACTTAGTTTGCCTGTCCAAGGAAAGCCCCGGCCGGCACCTTTGCGGATGCCCGCTCCGCAACAAGCGCTTCAAGGTCGGCGACCTTCCGGCCCGCGAGGGTGTCCCAGGTTGCCCGGCGGGGGTCCTGGGGCAGTGGCATCTGGTGCGGAATTCCGACCGTGACCACGCCGGAGGCGATCGCGGACGCAACTCCCGGGACGGAATCCTCGAGTGCGACGCAGTGATCCACGGTCAGCGCGGGGTCGCTGTCCCGGAGCCGCTCGACGGCGGCGAGGTAAGCCTCCGGGTGGGGCTTTCCTTGGCTGACGGTGTCCCCCGTGATGAGGAACTCGAAGTAGGGCTTGGGGAGGTTGGCCACGACTTCGCGCGCCATCGGGCCTTCGGACATCGTCACGAGGGCACAACGGACGCCTGATTGGTACAGCTCGTCAAGCAATTCCCTGGCTCCGGGCCGCCACGGCACTTGGACGCGGAGACGGTCGATGACCTGGGCGCTCAAGGAGTCAACGATCTCGCGCTTTTCCAGGTTCACTCCAGCCCTTTGGAGAATGCCGGCCGAGTGCATCAGCGACTGCCCGACGAGCTGCATGGCTTGTTCATGGCTCCAGGCGCCACCGTGGGACTCAACCAGGGCGCGCTCTGCTGCAATCCAGTACGGCTCGGTGTCCACCAGGGTGCCATCCATGTCCCATAGCGCGGCTTTGAGCTCGGCTTTTACAAAGGGCTGGGCGGCTGAAGCAAGCATGCCTAAAGTCTACGTGGAAGGAGACAGGGCAATTGCCGCTCTACGCCCGGGGCGAAGTCTGGCCACGCCGGTCCGCTCACGCCATGCATCGGTGGCGGTGTTGGACGTAGGGTGAGTGAATGAACAGTTTGGACGGAGCCCCTGACGGACAGGCCACAACACCGGAGCCTGAGCGCCTTCTCCAGCCTGTAGCCGAAGGCCAGCGCATCACCGTGATGCTGGCGGCTTTTGAGGGTTGGAACGACGCCGGCGAGGCGGCCAGCGATTCCCTTCACTACTTGAACAAGTTGTGGCAAGGAAAGAAAGTGGCATCCGTTGATGCCGACGACTATTACGACTTCCAGTTCACCAGGCCGACGGTACGACGCACGGCAGCCGGAACGCGCAAGGTGAAATGGCCTTCCACGCGCCTGTACAAGGCCAGCGTCCCCGACAGCAACGTCGATGTGGTGTTCGTGCTCGGCACCGAGCCTTCCTACCGCTGGCGTGCCTACACGGCCGAGCTCCTGGTCCACGCCGAAGCGCTCAAGGTCGACTACGTGGTCCTGATCGGAGCGCTTCTGGCCGATGTCCCGCACAGCCGTCCGATCCCCGTCAGCACCACCTCGGACGACAGTGGATTGCGGCAGCGCTTGAACCTGGAGGCTTCGCAGTACGAGGGCCCGGTAGGCATTGTGGGGGTACTGGCGGAATTCGCGCTGCTCGCGGGCTTGCCTACGGTGTCGCTGTGGGCGGCCGTACCGCACTATGTCGCGCAGCCCCCCTCCCCCAAGGCGCAACTGGCCATCTTGAACAGGATCGAGGACCTCCTCCAAGTGCCGCTGGACACCCACGCCCTCAACGAGGAATCGGAGGCTTGGGAGCGCGGTGTGGACGAACTGGCCACCGAAGATCCCGAAATCGCCGCCTACGTGCGGCAGCTCGAGGAGGCGAAGGACACGGCTGACCTGCCGGAGGCCAGTGGCGAATCCATCGCGCGCGAATTCGAGCGTTACCTCAAGCGCAGGGGCAAAGACAAGCCCTGACGGGCTGTCTCCGGGGGCGCGATGCGCATCTAAGCCAACGCGGGGTCACTTACGGCCCATCCAAAGGGACATTATGGGCCGTAAGTGACCCCGCGTTGTTTAAATATCAGAGTTCGACGCCGAGCAATCCGTTGATCGCGTCGCTCACCAGGGCGGAATCCAGCGCACTGGGATCGGCGTCGGACGCGTTGCTGAGAGCCGCTGCAGCCCAGGCATCGACGGCGGCGACCGCGCCGGGAGCGTTGAGGTCGTTGGCCAGCTCGGCACGCATCCGCGTCAGCAGTTCCGCCGCGGTTCCCTCGGGAGCAATGTCCCGCGCGGCGCGCCACGTGTTGAGGCGCTCCTTGGCCTGGGCGAAGCCTTCATCGGTCCAGGACCAATCCGCCCGGTAGTGGTTGGCCAGGATCGCAAGGCGGATTGCGGCAGGCTCTTCGCCCGCGGCACGCAGCTTCGACACAAGCACGAGGTTTCCTTTGGACTTGCTCATCTTTTCGCCGTCCAGGCCCACCATTCCGGCGTGGGCGTAGTGGCGTGCCAAGGGAATGCCGCTAAGCGAATAGGCGTGTCCGGCGCCCATCTCGTGGTGCGGGAAGACGAGGTCCGATCCGCCGCCCTGCACAGTGAACGGAGCCGGCAGGTATTTCTGGGCGATGACCGTACATTCAATGTGCCAGCCGGGACGTCCGTCACCGAGGCTTGCGCCGGGCCAGCTCGGCTCGCCGTCCCGGGCTACTCTCCATAGCAGGGGATCAAGGGGATTCCGTTTGCCGGAACGGCCGGGATCGCCACCGCGTTCGGCGAAAAGCTCCAACATTTCCACTTCGCCGAGCCCCGAGATGTCACCGAGTGTCCACGCATCCGGGCTATCCGAAGCCTTGCCGGCCGCCTCGACGTCGTAATATACGTCTCCGTCGGGCTCGCCGCCGGTGCCGTGCACGCGGTAGGCGAGCTTGTCAGCGATCAATTTCTCGATAGCCGGGACAATCATCGGAATCGCCTCGACGGCTCCGATGTAGTGACTCGGAGCCAGCACGTTGAGGGCGTCCATGTCGGTGTGGAAAAGCTCAATCTGGCTCGCCGCCAGTTCCCGCCAGTCCACGCCGGTGGCGGTGGCCCGCTCCAGGAGGGGGTCGTCGACGTCGGTAACGTTCTGGACGTACGCAACCCGCTGGCCGCTGTCCCGCCATGCCCGGTTGAGCAGGTCGAAAGCGACGTAGCTGGCCGCATGGCCCATGTGGGTGGCGTCGTAGGGCGTGATGCCGCAGACGTACATGGATTGCTCCGCGCGCGGCTCGACCTCCACGAGCGCCCTCAGGGCGGTATCGAACAGCCTCAACGGGGGCATGCTGCCGGGTAGTTCAGGCACTGGGCGGGAGATCCACGATTTCACAGCCTCAACCATAGTGCTAGGCGCTGATGACATTGAAACCCAGCAACACATAGAGGGCCAGTCCAAGGAGAATGCGGTACCACACGAAGACACGGTAGCTGTGGGTGGAAATGAATTTGAGGAACCAGCCGATGATGATGAAGCCCACAACGAAGGCGATGATCGTGGCCAGGGCTGTTTCGGGCAGGCCGAAGGGTCCTGTGATTCCTTCCTTCGACACGACCTTGTATAGCTGGTACAGGCCGCTGCCGAAGACAGCGGGTATGGCGAGCAGGAACGAATACCGTGCGGCAGCTTCGCGCGTGTACCCCATCAAGAGGCCGGCGGTGATGGTCCCGCCGGAGCGCGAAACGCCCGGGATGAGCGCCATGGCCTGGGCCAGCCCGTAAAGGATGCCGTGCTTGAAGGTCAATTGGCTCAGCTCGCGTTTCTGCTTTCCAACGGCGTCGGCCACCGCGAGGATCATGCCGAAGACGATGAGCATGGTGGCGACGATCCACAGGCTGCGCAGGACGGATTCGATCTGGTTTTGAAAGAGCAAGCCGAGGACGATGATGGGCAGGCTGCCGAGGATGACCAACCAACCCATGCGCGCGTCGGGATCGTCCCTGGCGACCTTGCCGCGCAGCGATCCGAACCAGGCGCGGACAATCCTGACGATGTCGCGCCAAAAGAAGACGATCACGGCCGTCTCGGTGCCCAGCTGGGTAATGGCCGTGAAAGCAGCTCCGGGGTCCGCCGCATTGGGCAGGAACGAGCCGACAATTCGCAGGTGTGCGCTTGAAGAAATCGGAAGGAATTCTGTCAGGCCCTGCACGAGGCCAAGGAAGGCTGCTTCTATCCAGTTCACGTGAATAGACCCTACGTCATGATCTACCCGATCTCCCCGTAAGCTATCAGCTATGCAGCAGCGTTACGTCGGCAACAGTGGGTTTCGGGTGTCCACCCTTTCCCTGGGCACCATGTCCTGGGCGGAAGAAACAGACGAACAGGATGCACGGGAGCTGCTCCATACGTTCATCGCAGCGGGCGGCACCATGATCGATACCGCCGCCTCCTACGCAGGCGGACGAGCCGAGGCTCTCCTGGGCTCCATGCTGGGAGACGTCGTGGCGCGTTCGGAGGTTGTCCTCTCCACGAAAGCGGGGGTCTCGACGTCGGACGGCCGGCGCAGTGTCGATGCCTCGCGCGGTTCCATGCTGTCCGCACTCGACGCCAGCCTTGCCCGCTTGGGAACCGACTACGTGGACATTTGGTTCGCCCATGCCTGGGACGGCAACGTTCCGCTGGACGAAACGCTTTCCGCACTTGACCTTGCGTTGCGCTCGGGACGCGCACGGTACGTGGGCATCTCCAACTACAACGGCTGGCAGACGGCCAAGGCTGCGGCCATCGCGGGATTCACCGTGGTGGCAAACCAATCCGAATACTCGCTCCTGCACAGGAGGCCCGAAGACGAACTGGTGCCCGCGATCGAGGATGCCGGCCTCGGCCTCATGGCGTGGGCGCCCCTGGGCCGCGGGGTGCTCAGCGGCAAATACCGTGGACAGATTCCCTCTGATTCCCGTGCGGCGGAGGGCCGCCTCAGCGGCTACGTCGAAAAGTACCTCGACGCGCGGGGGGCGCGGATCGTCGAAGCAGCGGCAATGGCCGCGCGCGGATTGGGACGTTCCGCCGTCGACGTTTCACTCAGCTGGGTGCTCTCCCGCCCAGGCGTATCCACGGCCGTGGTGGGCCCACGCAATGCGGTCCAGCTCAAGGAGTTGCTGGATGCGCAGCTGTCCCCTCTTCCTGCTGAGATTTCGCGGGCGCTGGAAGACGTTTCAACGATCTGACTCAGCTGTTACTGCGGCATGGGTGGCCGCGGGATTACTGATCGCGCACTACTGGTCGAGGATCTCCAGCTCGTCTTCGTCGAGGAGTTCACTGTTGTCCTCGTCGTCATCTTCTTCATCGTCGTCGAACACCTGAAGGGGTGTGACTTCCGAGTAGGCCTCGTATAGTGAGTCCTCATATACCTCGAAGGCATCTGCGACGGCGAAAAACGCTGCCTCCACAGCGGGATCTCCTTCGCCCCTGCGGGCAGAAGCGGCAATCAGGTGCTCTTCCAAGGCGGCTGTCAATGACTGAAGCGCGACACGCGGATCGATGCTCATGACTTCACGTTAGCCCGAAAAAGACGAAAATGGAGAGGGATGAGAGAACAATTTCTGAGCAGTTCAGTGGAACGTCAGCGGGACTACGCGAGGCAGTACGAGTATCTCGTGCTGACCGTCAGCCCTGACGATTCCTTGCCCGAGGCGCGGCGCCGGCTCGTGGAACACTCCGAATATGGCAAGTGGGAACTGGAGCGGAGCATCCTCTATATCGGCGGCGGTCGCCGGTTCTGGCTGCGCCGCAGGGTACTCAACGTACAGCGCACCGTATAGCAGCGGCGGCGCTTCCCGGTTCCCCTCCAGCTTTCGAGCGTGTCAGCTTTCGAGCGGGCCAAGCCACGCGTTGGCTACCGTGTTGTGCGCTGATTCGTCATTGGAGGGATGGAAGATCCCGGCCAGCACGTCGCGATACAGCCGTTCGAGTTCGGAGCCCCGGAAGTAGCTTGAGCCTCCGGAAACCCGGATTGCCACATCCACCATGGTCCGGGCGTTCTCCGTTGCCCGCACCTTGAGCCCCACGAACTTGGGGAACCACTGGGCGCCGTGATCAACCAGGCCATCCACGTCACGGGCAACTGACGCCAACTGGGGCTGGATGGAATCCATTGCCATGGCGGCGTCGGCGATCTTCCAGCGGATGTCCGGGTCTTGCGCAAAGCTCCGGCCGCCGTATTTGGCCGAGGTACGGCGTTTGGCCGCCTCGACGGCCAGGGCGAATGCCCGCTCCCCGATGCCCGTGTAGACGGCGGCAAGCAGCGTTTCGAAGCACGCGAAGATCGCGAAGATCAACGGATCCTGGTTGGGCCCTACGGGCAGTTTCCGGAAGATCCGTTCCGGCGGCACTGTGGCACCCCGCAAAAGCGTGGTGTTCGATTGGCTGGCCCGCATGCCCAGGGTGTCCCAGTCACCCAGTGTCTCGTGGCCTGGCGCGTCGCGCTGGATGAATCCGAAAACCAGCTCTCCACTCCCCTCCCGGGCGCCGCTGTCCTTGCCGAAGATGCCCAGGCGGGTCCATGCCGTCGACAGGCTCGTGAAGATCTTCCGCCCGGTGAAGGTGTACCCGCCGTCCTCCTGCGGTTCCGCCGTGGTCCCTGAATCAAAGAGCATGGAGTCATTGCCCGGCTCGGAAATCCCGAAGGCAAAGATCTCGCCCTGTCCGGACTCCTTGAGGACAAAGTCAAGGGAATCGTCGCCGCGGGCCGCCAGGACGTGCGCGACGCCGGTCCAGACAAGGTGCATGTTGACGGCCAGCGCGGTGGCCGGGGCAGCCGTGGCAAGCCGGCGCTGAAGCGCCGCCGCGGCTTCGAGACCGAGCCCCAGTCCGCCGTCGGACCCGGGGACAAAGATCTTCAGGTAACCCGCCGCGGCGAGCTCCTCAAGGTCCTCGTGGAAGAACGAGTTGTCCTGGTCGTAGCCCGCGGCGCGGCCCCGCATGCGCTCGAGCAACTCGTCCGGCAGGATCTCCTCAGGGATCAAGGCGTTCTCCCTAGTAGTTGCTGAGCAAGGTGTTGAGCACCCTGGATCCGAACTTGAGCGAATCGGCCGGAACGCGTTCGTCAACCCCGTGGAACATCCCCGTGAAGTCGAGTTCCTCGGGGAGCATCAGCGGGGCGAACCCGTAACCTGTGATGCCGATCTTGCTGAGCGACTTGTTGTCGGTGCCGCCGGACAAGGTGTACGGCAGCACTTTGGCGCCGGGGTCTTCCGTGTGCAGGGCGTCGATCATGGCGTCTACCAGGTTGCCGGCAAACGGCACTTCCAAGGACACGTCCTTATTGACGTAGCTGACGTCCACTCCGTCTCCGGCAAGTTTTTTGACGGTTTCGAAGACCAACTCCTGTTGGCCCGGCAGGGTGCGGCAGTCCACGAGTGCTTCCGCCGATTCCGGGATGACGTTGTGCTTGTATCCGGAGCTCAGCAGCGTGGGATTCGAAGTGTTCTGGAGGGTGGCCCCCACGAAGCGCGCTACGGTGCCGAGTTCCTTCAGGAGGGTCTCGGGGTTGTCCGGATCGAACTCGACGCCGGTCAGTTCCGTGACACCGTCGAGGAACTGCCGGGTGGTGGGGGTCAGCTCGATCGGCCACCGGTACTCGCCGATCCTGGTGACCGCCGCGGCCAGGCGGGTGATCGCATTGTCCGTGTTGATTTGCGAACCGTGCCCGGCACGGCCGTGGGCCACGAGGCGCAGCCAGGAAAGGCCTTTCTCCGCGGTCTGGAGCAAGTAGGTGCGCTGGCCTCCGATGGTGGCCGAGAAGCCACCTACTTCGGAGATCGCTTCGGTAGCGCCGTCGAAGAGTTCCCTGCGGTGCTCGACGGCGTAGCGCGCGCCGTGGTTGCCTCCGGCTTCCTCGTCAGCGAAGAACGCGAAGATGATGTCCCGCTTGGGCTTTCGTCCCGTGCGGGCGAAGTCGCGCATGACCGAGAGAATCATGGCGTCCATGTCCTTCATGTCCACGGCGCCGCGTCCCCAGATAAGTCCATCTTTGAGTTCGCCGCTGAAGGGATCCACGGACCACTGGTCCTTGAGCGCCGGAACGACGTCGAGGTGGCCGTGCACCACGAGGGCCCCGGCCGAGGGGTCCTCCCCTGCCATGCGGGTGACAACATTGGCCCGCCCCGGAGCCGACTCAAAGATTTCAGCGTCCAGTCCGACTTCATTGATAAGGGCCGCGGTGTATTCCGCCGCGGCGCGTTCCCCGGGACCGGAATCGTCACCGAAGTTCGAAGTGTCTATGCGGATGAGTTCCTGGCAGATCCGGACTACTTCGTCCTCGGGTCGGATATCAGTCATGGAACTCTCCTTGCTGGCTTGGATGGACGTACTCCGCGGGCGGGCACATGGTGCGGACGCTCCCGCGCGCTTCCCTCAGCCTACCCACCGCAGCCTCGTTTAGCCGCGTGCTTTCCCGCGTTTTGGCGCGGAATGGCAGGGTCCAATTGCGGTTGGCGGGCCCCTCTCCGGCTCCGGTTTTTTTATTTCCCCGAATCCGTGTTAGAGTTTTTCTCGCTGCTTCGGAGGAAAGAGAAGCGCCGGGAGGCGCAGAACGAAGGCTCCGAACACCACCTGCGCGGGTGGCGGAATGGCAGACGCGCTAGCTTGAGGTGCTAGTCCTCGAAAGGGGGTGGGGGTTCAAGTCCCCCTCCGCGCACAATTGCAAGGCCTGGAATTATGATAATTCCAGGCCTTGTTTGTTTAAGTTGAATTTGCCTTTGCGGGCAATTTGCGGCGTTCATCACATTTATTAAATTGCATTACTGGCAATTCACCCACTACGCCCTACAGCGCCGTCACCGATCCGCTGAAGTGCTTCCTGCCGCTCCGTGAGTTCCAGGCCACGTAGTCCGATCGCTCCCACGGCCCCGACGCCGAGTGGACGGTGCCGATCTCCAGGGCAACCCGCGCCGGGAGGAACACCGGTGCCTCGAAAATCACGTCCCATCGGAACGCTTCCGACTTCACGGAGCCCACGTCGGCCAAGGCCCGGGATGCAAGGTACATGCCGTGCGCGATTGACCGCGGCAGGCCCAGCGCCTTGGCCGAGAGAAGGCTCAAGTGGATCGGATTGAAGTCGCCGGATACGGCCGCGTACTGGCGGCCGGTATCCACGCCGAGCTGCCACACGGCCGTTGGTGCGGGCGCCGTGAAGTCAGCCGGAGCCGCGGCTGCGGCGGCCTTATCGACTCCCGGGAGGAAGACCCCCTTGGCCAAATACGTCGACACGCCCCGCCAGAGCAGGGACCCGTCCTCGCTCGACCGGACTTCGGCGACGACGTCCAGCTGGGTTCCCGCCCTGTGGCCGCGCATGTCTTCGGCCCAGGACCTGACGTCGAGCGGCTCACTGAACTGAACTGCCCGAAATTGCTCCACATGATTCTTCAAATGGATCATTCCCAACAGCGGAAGCGGGAAGTCATCCCGGTTCAGCACGCTCATGGCAACCGGGAACGCGAGGGCATGGATGAAGCCGGCCGGCAGTGCGTCACTCGCAGTCTCGCCGATCAGGTGCTGGTACGCCGTGAGGTTGGCGACGTCGGCCCGGACTCCCCGGACCTCATGGCTCCCGCGGGGCAACGCAGAGGCAGCCTGGAACCCGAGTACCCTCCGCCGTGCCGCCGTCGCCGCCGCATTCACGTACAGCTTCGAGAGGGACGGCAGCTCCCCCAGGATGAGCGGTTGTTCGGTGGTCATGCACCCACCAGGTTCTGTCCGCAGACCCTGAGCACTTCTCCCGTGATTCCAGCGGCCGCATCCGATGCCAGGAACGCAATTGCCTCCGCCACATCCCCGGGCACGCCGCCCTGCTGCAGGGAATTCAGCCTGCGGGCCACTTCGCGGGTGGCGAAGGGGATCCGTGCTGTCATGTCGGTCTCGATGAAACCGGGCGCGACGGCGTTGATGGAGCCGCCGCGTTCTGCCAGCAAGGGCGCCGTGGCCCTGACCATGCCGATCACTCCCCCCTTTGAAGCAGCGTAGTTGGTCTGCCCGCGGTTGCCGGCGATACCGCTCGTGGAGGCCACCGACACGATCCGCGGGGTCCTGTGGAGCTGGTCCGAGCCAAGGAGTGCCTCGTTGATTCTCAACTGCGAGGCGATGTTCACGCCGATGACGGATTTCCAGCGGCCCTCATCCATGTTGGCCAACAGCTTGTCCCGGGTAATGCCGGCATTGTGGATGACGATGTCGAGGCCGCCATGACGTTCCACGGCGTGATCGATGATCCGTTTCCCGGCGTCTTCGGCCGTGATGTCCAATTGGAGGGCAGTGCCATGCACCTCGTTGGCGACGGCGGCGAGGTGGTCCCCCGCGGCGGGAATATCCACCACCACCAGCCGGGCGCCGTCCCGGTGCAGGGTCCGCGCGATCGCCGCGCCGATTCCACGGGCTGCTCCCGTGACGACGGCGACCTTCCCTGCCAAGGGCTTGTCGGCGTCGGCGGGGAGCTGGCCGGCGCCCGAGGTGACAGTCAGGAACTGCCCGTCCACGAACGCGGAACGGCCGGAGAGGAAAAAGCGCAGCGCACCCAGTGTGCCGGGGCTCGTGGTGCCGGCACCGTCCCCGAGGAGAACGCCGTTGGCCGTGGCACCTGCCCGGAGTTCCTTGGCCAGCGAACGCAGCAGGCCGTCGATGCCTTGACGAGCGGCGGCAACAGCCGGGTTGGCTGCAGAGGCGGAAGTGCGGGAGATCGTGACGACCCGTGCACCGGGGGCCAGATCGCGGAGCGACGGGGCCGCAGTGAGAACAGGCCCGGCAAGGTCTTCCGGGTGTTCGACGGCGTCAAGCACCAGGACGATCGCCCCCAGCTTTTCCTTGGGCAACGCGGAACGCCGGACGTCGAGGCCCCAGCCCGCGAGGGCGGCAGCCAGCTCGTCGGAGCCGGCGGTTCGGCCGTTGCCGCTCCCGAGCACAAGGACCGGACCCGGAACCAGCGGTTCTCCCGCTTTGTACCTCCGGAGCACGGCAGGTTGGGGCAGGCCGAGCTTTTTGGCCAGGTCCTTGCCGATCCCGTGGCTGACAAACTGTGTGTATTTGTCCGTCATGCCGGCTACCGCCCTTCCGGGGCGGAATAGGCCTCAAGGATCGCGACGACGCCCTGCCCCCCGGCTGCGCAGACGGAGATGAGCCCGCGCGCGGGACGGCCGTCCACCGGGCCGTTGTCGTGGAGCATCTTCGCCAGCGAGGCGACGATCCGTCCGCCGGTGGCGGCAAACGGATGTCCCGCGGCGAGGGACGAGCCGTTGACGTTGAGCTTGGCGCGGTCCAGCTTGCCGTAGGCACCATCGAGTCCCAGCCGGGTACGGCCGAACTCCTCGTCTTCCCACGCAGCGAGCGTACTCAGGACGGTGCCCGCAAACGCTTCGTGGATTTCGAAGAAGTCGATGTCTTCAAAGGACAGGCCGTTGCGCGCGAGGAGCCGCGGTACCGCAAATGCCGGAGCCATGAGGAGGCCGTCCTTGCCATGGACGAAGTCGACGGCGGCCGCCTCGCCGTCGACGACGACGGCCAGCTTGGGCAGGCCCCGGGCGTCCGCCCATTCCTCGCTGCCGAGGAGAACCGTGGAAGCGCCGTCCGTGAGCGGCGTGGAGTTGCCGGCCGTCATGGTCGCCTCAGCGCCAAGGCCCTTTCCGAAGACGGGCTTGAGGGTGGCCAGCTTCTCCATGGACGTATCGGGCCGGAGGTTCGAATCACGGCTCAGCCCACGGTACGGAGTCACGAGGTCATCGAAGAAGCCACGTTCGTAGGCCGCGGCGAGGTTCTGGTGGCTATTGAACGCAATCTCGTCCTGCGCCTCGCGGCTGATCTTCCACTGCGCCGTGGTCAGTGCCTGGTGCTCTCCCATCGAAAGTCCGGTGCGCGGTTCCCCGGTGTTCGGAGCATCCGGGGCGAGGTCCTTGGGACGCAGCCGGGAGAGGATCTTGAGCCGCTCGGGCAGGGACTTGGCCCGGTTGAGGTCAAGAAGGATTTCGCGGAGGCCCTCGCTCACTGCAATAGGGGCATCCGACGCCGAGTCGACGCCGCCGGCAATGGCCGAGTCGATTTGGCCCAGCTTGATCTTGTTGGCGAGGCCCAGGACGGTCTCAAGGCCAGTGGCGCACGCCTGCTGGAGATCGTAGGCAGGCGTCTCGGCGGAAAGGGCCGAGCCAAGCACCGCTTCGCGCGTCAGGTTGAAGTCGCGGGAGTGCTTCAGGACAGCTCCTGCGGCGACCTCGCCGATCCGTTCCTCTTGAAGGCCGAAGCGCGCGATCAGCCCGTCCAGTGCCGCCGTCAACATGTCCTGGTTCGACGATTTGGCGTAGGCGCCGCCGGTCCTGGCGAAGGGGATCCTGTTCCCGCCAACCACCACGGCCATGCGGAGCGTGCCCTGGGTTGCGGGGGATTCGTTTGGTGCGCTCGCGGAATGTGCTGCTGCAGGCATGCGTTTCTCCTTATGATCACATCGGGTTACTGATACCCAGCGTACCTGATACGCTGAGTATCGTGAACATCCCCAGCCCAGGACTTCCTGCCGAACACGACGCCGGGACCACGCCGCCTGCGGACGGTGAGGCTCCCGCCGTCGACGGCCGTGCCGCCCGCTGGCAGGTGCACCGCGAAGAACGCCGGCGCGATCTCATCAAGGCCGCCCGCAAGGCGGTCCATGCGCTGGGCAGCGAAGCCTCCATGGAGGACATCGCCACCGCGGCCAGTACTTCCAAGTCTGTGTACTACCGCTATTTCGGGGATAAAGCCGGCTTGCAGCAGGCAATGGGAGAAGTCGTGCTGGGCCAAATGCAACGGCGGATGAAGGAAGCGGCAGAAAGCGCGCAGACCCCGCGCGAAGGCTTGTTCGCAATGGTCTCCGCGTACCTTCAGATGGCGGAGTCCAGCCCCGCCGTCTACGCGTTCATCACGCGGCTCTCGCAAGGGGAACCCTCAGCGCAAGACGCCATCGCCGCCTCGGGAGCCCTTGGCCATTTCTTCGAGTCGATCAGTGCCATGATCGCCCGGCCCATGCGGGAACACCTGGGGGCGGAAAAGGAAGCACTGATCGACTACTGGCCCACCGCGGCCATCGGGCTGGTCCGCAACGCCGGCGAGAGGTGGCTCGGCAGTCCCGCCTCCCCCGCCAAGCCCGACCAGGAAACCATGGCGGCCCAAATCACCGATTGGCTGTGCGTGGGTATCGCCCCGGAACTCAAGATCAACTCCCCTGAATATCAGCAATGACTCCACGTTGTTCGGAACCAAAGAAGGAATGACCATGACTGAAGTAGTGGACCGCACCTCCTCCAGCAACCGGCCGGCCGCGGGAACGGCTGCAACCACACAGCCTGCCGCACCCGCCCCTACTGTGGATGTGGCGGCTCTTGGCGAACTGCTGCTCGGCAAGTGGGCCCACATCCGGCACACGGCACGCGACCTCGCAGGCCGCCCCGAGGTACACAAGATCGAAGGCTTGACGCATACCGAGCACCGCAAACGTGTTTTCGGGCAGCTGAAGTACCTCGTGGACAACAACGCCGTGCACCGGGCTTTCCCCGCCGGCTTGGGCGGCTCGGATGACCACGGCGGCAACATCGCCGGCTTCGAGGAACTCGTCACTGCCGATCCATCACTGCAGATCAAGGCCGGCGTCCAGTGGGGTCTCTTCGGTTCAGCGGTGATGCACCTGGGCACAGAGGAGCACCGGAACAAATGGCTGCCCGGAATCATGAGCCTGGAAATCCCCGGCTGCTTTGCCATGACCGAAACCGGACACGGCTCCGATGTCGCGAGCATCGCCACGACGGCCACGTACGACGAGGCCGCCCAGGAGTTCGTCATCAACACTCCGTTCCGTGCCGCGTGGAAGGACTACATCGGCAACGCAGCCGAGGACGGCCTGGCCGCCGTCGTGTTCGCCCAACTGGTGACCCGCAACGTGAACCACGGCGTCCACGCCTTCTATGTCGAGTTGAGGGACCCGGACACCAAAGAATTCCTGCCCGGAATCGGCGGCGAAGACGACGGTATCAAGGGCGGGCTCAACGGCATCGACAACGGCCGCCTGCACTTCACCGATGTCCGTGTCCCGCGCACCAACCTGCTCAACCGCTACGGCAACGTCTCCCCCGAAGGCGAGTACACCTCGCCGATCGCCAGCCCGGGACGGCGCTTCTTCACGATGCTCGGCACTTTGGTGCAGGGCCGCGTCTCCCTCGACGGCGCCGCAGTCGCCGCAAGCAAGGTGGCCTTGACAGCCGCCATCCGCTACGCTGCCGAACGGCGCCAGTTCAACGCCTCGTCCCCCACGGACGAGGAAGTCCTGCTGGATTACCAACGGCACCAGCGCCGCTTGTTCACCCGGCTTGCCACCACCTTTGCGGCGAGCTTCGCACACGAGCAGCTGCTTGAAAAGTTCGACGACGTCTTTTCCGGCCGTCACGACACCGACGCCGACCGCCAGGACCTTGAGACCCTCGCCGCGGCCCTCAAGCCCATGAGCACCTGGCACGCCCTCGACACGCTGCAAGAGTGCCGCGAAGCCTGCGGCGGCGCTGGATTCCTCATCGAAAACCGATTCGCCTCGCTCCGCGCGGACCTGGACGTCTATGCCACCTTCGAGGGTGACAACACCGTGCTGCTCCAGCTCGTCGCCAAGCGCCTCCTGGCCGACTACGCCAAGGAGTTCCGGAACGTCGACTTTGGCGTCCTAGCTCGCTTCGTTGCGGCCCAGGCTGCGGACGTCGCCATCAACCGCACAGGCCTGCGGCAAGTGGCGCAGTTCGTAGCAGACACGGGATCAGTGCAGAAAGCTGCCTTGGCCCTGCGGGACGAAGCGGGCCAACGCACGCTCCTGACGGACCGGGTGCAGTCCATGGTGGCTGAGGTGGGCTCTGCGCTCAAGGGTGCAAACAAGCTTCCCCAGCACCAGGCGGCGGCATTGTTCAACCAGCATCAGGACGATTTGATTGAAGCCGCCCAGGCGCACGCCGAACTCCTGCAATGGGAAGCGTTCACCGAGGCCCTCGGCAAGGTCGGCGACCCGGGCACCCTGCGCGTCCTGACATGGCTTCGCGACCTGTTCGGCCTTTCCCTCATCGAAAAGCACTTGTCCTGGTACCTCATGAACGGCCGCCTCTCCATGCAGCGCGGACGCACCGTGGGGGCCTACATCAACAGGCTGCTCGTCAAGATCCGTCCCCATGCCCTGGACCTGGTCGATTCCTTCGGCTACGGTCCGGAGCACTTGCGGGCGTCCATCGCCTCAGGCGCCGAAAGGGAACGCCAGGACGAAGCCCGCGCCCATCTCCGGGCGCAACGGGCAAGCGGCGCTGCCCCCGCGGAGGAGAAGAGCCTCCTCGCCTTGAAGGGGAGGAAATCCAGCTAGCACCCTGCCGTGACAGGCCGGTGAACAATTGCCGAATCCTTTTAACGACGACGACGCCGCACTCCTCCTGAGGGGTGCGGCGCCGTCGTCGTTCTTTCCCAACTCACTCGCAGTTGTTGTCGTTATGAGCCCTCAAAACGACACTTACTGCGAGTCAGTTGGGCCCGTTGGTTGGTGGGTCAGGAGGCGAGGACCGAGCGATAGACCTCGAGGGTCGTTTCGGTGATCGACTCCCAGGAAAAGTGCTCCTCCGCCCGGACGCGCCCTGCGGCACCCATGACCTTGGCCCGCGCAGGATCGGACACAACCTCGTTGAGGGCGGCGGCGAAATCGGCGACGAACTTTTCGGGATCCAGCGGTGTGCCGGTGCCGTCCGTGACCTGCTCCAGTTCCACCAGCAGTCCTGTTTCACCGTGCTGAACCACTTCGGGGATGCCGCCAGTGGCGCTTGCCACCACGGCTGCGCCACACGCCATGGCCTCGAGGTTGACGATGCCGAGGGGCTCGTAGATGGACGGGCAGGCGAAGGCCGTGGCATGGCTGAGGACCTGGATGAGCTCATGCCTCGGAAGCATGCGTTCGATGACCAGGACACCTTCGCGTTTGCTCTGCAGGTCCTCGATGAGCCGGGCCGTTTCCGCCGCCAGTTCCGGGGTGTCAGCCGCCCCCAGGCACAGCACGAGCTGCACATCTTCCGGCAGGCTGGCCGCAGCCTTCAGGAGGTACGGGACACCCTTCTGGCGGGTGTTCCGCCCGACGAAGACCACACTGGGCTTGGCGGGGTCGATGCCGAGGGCGCGAATTGCGTCTTCGCCTTCGTCCGGCTGCCACATGTCGACGTCGATGCCGTTGTGGACCACCCGGACCTTGGCCGGATCCACGTTCGGATAGCTGCGCAGGATGTCCTTCCGCATGCCGTCCGAGACGGCGATGATGGCCGCTGCGGCCTCATAGGCGGTCTTTTCAACCCATGAGGACAACGCATAACCACCGCCCAGCTGCTCCGCTTTCCAAGGCCGCAACGGTTCCAGGCTGTGGGCACTGAGCACATGGGGTATCCCATGCAACAGCGACGCCAGGTGGCCTGCCATGTTGGCGTACCAGGTATGGGAATGGACCAGGTCCGCTCCGGCGATGTCCGGCACGATGCGCAAATCCACCCCGAGGGTCTGGACGGCGGCATTGGCGGCCCCCAGATCATCCGGTGTGGAATACGACGTCACGGTCGCCCCATGGAAGTCCGCATCACGGGGCGCGCCAAAGGCCCGCACCTGCAGATCCACGTGCTTCGCCAAGACGCGGCTGAGCTCGGCAACATGCACACCGGCCCCGCCATAGATTTCGGGTGGAAACTCTTTAGTCACAATGTCTACGCGCACGCTACCTAACGTAGTCCTTCCGGAGTATGTGTTCTAGTGTGAAAGGGTCCGGCAACCCGGGCTTTTTTCGGGGGCTACAAAGACGTACAGGGAGAGCAAACACCATGGCGTTGAAGAAAGTATTGTCAATTGTGTTGGCAGGCGGAGAAGGAAACCGCCTTATGCCATTGACGGCAGACAGGGCAAAACCTGCGGTGCCGTTTGCGGGGGGGTATCGATTGATCGATTTCGCTCTCTCGAATCTGGTCAATTCCGGGTACCTCCAGATCGTGGTGTTGACCCAGTACAAGTCGCACAGTCTTGACCGCCACATTTCCGAGACCTGGCGGATGTCCACCCAGCTGGGCAGATACGTGGCCTCGGTTCCCGCCCAGCAGCGCGTAGGCAAGAGCTGGTTCCTCGGCAGCGCGAATGCCATTTACCAGTCCCTGAACCTGATCCACGACGCCAACCCCGACATTGTTGTCGTTGTCGGAGCGGACCACGTCTACCGCATGGACTTCCAGCAGATGGTCCAACAGCACGTGGCCAGCGGAGCCAAGGCCACGGTTGCCGCCGTCCGCCAGCCGCTGAACATGGCCAACCAATTCGGCGTGATCGAGGTCGACCAAAACGATCCCCAGAAGATTTCGGCGTTCGTGGAGAAGCCCGCTGAAACGCAAGGCCTCGCCGCCGATCCCACGCAGTTCCTCGCCTCCATGGGCAACTACGTCTTTGACGCCGACGCCCTGGTGGAAGCACTTCGCATCGATGCGGAGCGCCTGGACACCAAGCACGACATGGGCGGCGACATCATCCCTTACTTCGTCTCCCAGGGTGAGGCCGGCGTCTACGACTTCACGCTCAACGACATTCCCGGGTCCACCGACCGCGACCGCACCTATTGGCGCGACGTTGGCACGATCGATTCGTTCTATGACGCCCACATGGACTTGATTTCGCCGGTCCCCGTGTTCAACCTGTACAACTCGGAATGGCCCATCTACACGCGGCAAAGTATTTCACCGCCGGCCAAGTTTGTCCGGGGCGACAACAGCACGGTCGGCACCGCTTTGGATTCAATCGTTGCCAGTGGCTCTGTGATCTCCGGCGGAATTGTGGAAGGGTCCGTGCTGTCCAACGATGTCTACGTGGGAACGGCCACCAGGGTCCAGGACTCGGTGCTGATGGACAAGGTGCGTGTCGGTGCAGGCGCGGTGATCAAACGAGCCATCATCGACAAAAACGTGAACGTCCCTGCCGGGGCCGCCATCGGCTTGGATCCCGACCTCGACCGGGCCCGCGGCTTCAAGGTCACCGAATCCGGAATCACCGTACTCGCCAAGGGCCAGGTGGTGCCGGAACCGGAGGCTTCCGAGCTCGCCCTTGCGGCCGAATACCGGCGCTCCGTGCCGGAGGCGATCAAGGCGGCGACGGAGAAGTTCCCCGACATCAGGGACTCCGCCGAGCAGGTCACGAAAATCCAGGCTTCCTCGGTAGAGGTCTGACCGGAACCCTGAACCAGCGCAGCCCCCGGCCTCCCGGGCGACAGCAGGCCTCCCCCCTCTGCCGCCCGGGAGGCTTTGCTGTGTCCGACCCTGTAAAATTGACCCAATGAGCCCCGCCGATTTGACGCCTGAAGAGATCCAGGCCTGCCTCAAGGTCTTGAACACCATCCACGCCTATGACGAGGAGCACCCGGACTACGTCGCCATCCGTCGCGCCACGGGAAAGATGTTCAAGGCCGTCAAACGCCATCGCCGGGTCACGAAACGGGACGAGATCGCGGAAGCCGACCGTGCTGTCATCGCACTGACGGCCACCGCAGCCCCGGACAGGATCGACGACGAGACCCGCGGCAACAAGCTGGCCACCTCGGCCACGGGCGAAATCGCCGGCCACCTCATCCGGTCCCGGCCCTGCTACATCTGTAAGCAGCACTACACGCAGGTAGACGCGTTCTACCACCAGTTGTGCCCGGAATGTGCTGCCTTCAGCCACAGTAAGCGCGATGCCCGCACTGACCTCAGCGGACGCCGGGCCCTCCTCACGGGTGGACGAGCCAAGATCGGCATGTACATCGCCCTGCGCTTGCTCCGCGACGGAGCACACACCACCATCACCACTCGCTTCCCCAAGGACGCGGCACGCCGCTTTGCCGCCATGGAGGACAGCGCGGACTGGTTGCACCGGCTCAGGATTGTGGGCATCGACCTCCGCGACCCCTCGCAGGTCATGGCCCTCACCGACTCCCTCAACGAAGCGGGCCCCCTGGATATCATCATCAACAACGCCGCCCAAACAGTCCGGCGTTCGGGGAATGCGTACAAACCGTTGGTGGATGCCGAGGACGAACCTCTCCCTGAGGCCCTGCAGGCAGCCAACGGCGGCCCGGAGCTCGTCACGTTCGGGCATGCCCACGACAAGCACCCGCTGGCCATCACCCAAAGCGTCACCGATCATCCTGTCTTGGCGGGCGATGCGATCACCTCGCTCGCTTTGTCCACCGGTTCCGCGTCCTTGGAGCGGATCGCCACGGGCACCGCGATCGATGCCGGCGGCCTGGTTCCCGACCTCGCGGCCATCAACAGCTGGACCCAAGTGGTGGACGAAGTTGACCCGCTGGAGATGCTCGAAGTTCAACTCTGCAACGTCACGGCGCCGTTCCTCCTGGTCAGCAGGCTTCGCGGGGCGATGAAGCGGTCCACCGCCCATAGGAAGTACATCGTGAACGTCTCGGCCATGGAGGGCCAGTTCTCCCGCGCCTACAAAGGCCCCGGGCACCCGCATACCAACATGGCAAAGGCCGCGTTGAACATGATGACCCGGACCAGCGCACAAGAGATGCTGGACAGCGACGGGATCCTGATGACCGCCGTCGACACCGGATGGATCACTGACGAACGCCCGCATTACACCAAAGTCAGGCTCATGGAGGAAGGCTTCCACGCACCGCTCGACCTCGTGGATGGGGCGGCGCGCGTCTACGATCCCATCGTCATGGGCGAAAAGGGCGAAGACCAGTACGGCGTCTTCCTGAAGGACTACAAGCCCTCCCCCTGGTAAATCCAGGCGGAGGGCCGCGGGACCGCTAAGTGAGTCGGGTGATCTCGACGGTCACGGTGAGGCCTGAGCCGCCGCCGCCCGACAGGATGCCTTTCAGGGGAGGAACATCCCGGTAGTCCCGGCCCCGCGCCACGGTGACGTGAAGATCTCCGGCAGGCTTGTGGTTGGTGGGATCCCAGCTGCGCCATTCGCCGTCCCACCATTCCAGCCACGCGTGGGATTGGCCTGCGACCGTTTCACCGATGTCGGCCGTGGGCCGCGGATGGATGTAACCGGAGACGTACCGGGCCGGAATGCCGCAGCTGCGTAGCGAACCGATGGCCAAGTGGGCCAGGTCCTGGCAGACTCCTTGGCGCTGGTTCCAGGCTTCCTCGGCGTTGGTGGTGACGCCCGTAGTGCCTTTCACATAGCTCATTTCGCCGCGCATCCATTCGAAAATGGACATGGCAGTCTCGTGCGGGTTCTTTCCGGCCACGACCGCGGGAATGATGCCGAGGACTTCCTCCCCCGGACCGCTGAGCTGGGACTGCGGCAACCAGTCGCTGAACTGGTCCCGGATCTCGTCGGAAGCCATCACCTCCCAGCCGACAATCTCTTCGTCGCGGGCCACCCGTTCCACCCGGTGGACCTCAACGGTGGTGGTGGCCACCACTTCGAGGCGTTCGTGCGGCATCTGCATATCGAAGGCGGTCACGCGGGTGCCCCAATAGTCGCGGTAGGTGCTCACCGCAGCTTGCGACGGCGTGATCTTCAGCGAGGATTCAAGGACCACCTGTTGCGGGTCGGTCAACGGCGTCATGCGTGCCTCGTTGTACGACAGGGTCACTCGGCGGTTGTATTTGTAGGCCGTCTTGTGGACGATGCTCAGCCGGGTCATGAAACTTCTCCCACCCAGGCCAGTTCATCCGCCTGATTGAAGTACTTACGGGAAATCGCGTCGGAGGCCTGCGTGACAGCCTTCTGTACCCGGTCCATATGCTCGGGCAGCTCGGACATGAGATCGTCCGTGCGATGGAACTCAAGGAAGGTACGGGCCTGGCCGACGATGCGGCGGGCGTCATTGATGAAGCCCACCCGCTGCGCGGATGGATCCAACTTTGCCAGGCACTCGTCAGCGTCGCGCAGGGCGAAGACAATGGAGCGCGGGAACAAACGGTCCAGCAGCAGGAACTCGGCAGCGTGTTGGTCTCCGAAGGCCGCACGGCGGGTCCGAAGGAATGACTCGTAGGCCCCGGCGCACCGCAACATGTTGACCCAGGACATTCCCGCGGAGAGGACATCCCTGGTGGACAGCATCCGCGCGGTCATGTCGGCGCGTTCAAGTGAGCGGCCGAGGACCAGGAAAAGCCAGCTCTCGTCGTGGCTCACCGTGGTGTCCGCCAGGCCCCTGACCATGGCGGTGCGTTCAAGCACCCAGTTGCAGAAACGGTACGTACCCACCACGTCTTTTCGGTGCTGGTTCAGCCCGTAGTACGTCGTGTTGAGGCTCTCCCACAATGACGAGGACACAGTCTCGCGCGCCCGCCGCGCATTCTCGCGCGCAGCCCCCAAGGAGCCGGCAATGGACGTGGCGCTGGTCTTGTCGTAGGCGAGGGCGTGAAGAAGCTCCGGCAAGCCGAATTCCTCACTCTGCGGCCTGGCTCCCATGACAGCCAGGAGTTCCCTTGCCACGCTGCGCTGCTCCTCGAGCGGCAAGTGGTTCAGGCGCTCGAGATGGACGTCCAGGATCCTGGCCGTTCCATCGGCCCGCTCCACGTAACGGCCGATCCAGAAAAGGGATTCAGCAATACGGCTCAGCATGGGGCTGTGCCTCCTTCGGGTCCTGCGTTGTGACGATGAATGTATCCTGCTCCGGCAGCATGGCGTGCCGGATCACTGCTGCTGGTCCGATTGGCGGTCCCGCCAATTGCTTTCCACGGGCCAGACCGAGACCTGTTCGCGGACCGTGATGGAGGAACGGGGCAGCTCGACGGCGGGCAGTTGCGGGGAGTCCGAGAGAACCCAGGTGTCCTTGGACCCGCCGCCCTGGGACGAGTTCACGATCAGCGAGCCTTCCTTCAACGCCACCCGGGTCAGCCCGCCGGGCAGCACCCAGACGTCGTCGCCGTCGTTGACGGCGAACGGACGCAAGTCCACGTGCCGGGGCCCGAAGCGGTCTCCCGAGAGCGTGGGCACGGTGGAAAGCTGGAGCACGGGCTGGGCGATCCAGCCGCGCGGGTCCGCCAGCACCCGCTGACGCAAAGCATCGAGCTCCTCCCGTGACGCATCCGGGCCGATCACCAGGCCCTTGCCTCCGGACCCGTCCACCGGCTTGACCACGAGTTCCTCGAGCCGGTCCAGGACCTGCTCGCGGGCTTCCTTCTCTTCCAGGCGGAAGGTCTCCACATTCGCGATCACCGGCTCTTCGTGCAAGTAATAACGAATCAGGTCCGGCACGTAGGAATAGACCAGCTTGTCATCCGCCACCCCGTTGCCCACCGCGTTGGCGATCGTCACACCGCCCGCCCGGGCCGCGTTCACCAGTCCCGGACATCCGAGCATCGAATCGGAACGGAACTGCAACGGATCCAGGAACTCATCATCGATCCGCTTGTAAATCACATCCACCCGCTGCTCGCCGGCGGTGGTGCGCATGTAGACCCGGTTTCCGCGGCAGATCAGGTCCCTGCCCTCCACCAGTTCAACGCCCATCAACCCGGCCAACAAGGTGTGTTCGAAGTAGGCGCTGTTGAATACCCCGGGCGTCAACACCACCACCGTGGGGTCATCCACCCCCGACGGCGCAGTCTTCCGCAATGCCGACAGCAGGCGGCGCGGGTATTCCTCGACCGGCCGGATGTGCTGCTGCCCGAACGCCTCCGGCAAACCCTTCGCCATCGCCCGCCGGTTCTCCAACACGTACGACACCCCGGACGGCACGCGGACGTTGTCCTCCAGCACCCGGAACGTGCCCGCGGCATCGCGGACCACGTCGATGCCGGACACGTGCACGCGCACCCCGCCTGCCGGCTCGAAACCATGCACCGCACGGTGGAAGTGCGCACTCGTGGTCACCAACGCCCGCGGCACCACACCGTCGGCAACCACCGCCATCTTCCCGTAGACATCATCCAGGAAAGCCTCCAACGCGCGCACGCGCTGAGCCACCCCGCGCTCCAGCACGTCCCACTCGTCGGCCGGAATCACCCTCGGAACGATATCCAGCGGGAAGGGTCTCTCCTCCCCCGCATAATCGAAGGTCACGCCCCGGTCCAGGAAGGTCCGCGCCATCGACTCGGCACGCGCGCTCACATCGGCAAGCGAAAGCTCGCGGAGTGCGCCGTCCACTTGGCCGTAGGATTTTCGGGCAACGGTGCCTGGGGCGAACATTTCGTCGTAGGCGCCTGAACGGGCGGCCGCCTCGGAGTAATCCCGGAATAGCTCTGACATGGGACTCAGACAATCACCTTTTCGATTACGAACGCATTTCGCGTTCTGCATGTTGCGACACCAAGTGTTCATGGGTCCGCAGTTCGGCGCTTGCCGCTGTAGCGCTCGGTTTGTTAGCTGCAAATATACCGGGCAGGGCGGCATGGGCTGCCGGACGCGCCCGTCCGGGCCTGGACTTCGCCGGCAAGCACCACATGCGGGCCGGCATCGCCCTGCTCGGCTTGGGCGCGGTCTTCCTCATGATTAGATAGCTGGGTGTCGAATCACAACTTGGCGCGCGCTGAGGCCGCCACCCGTTCAGCCCTGGTCAGCACCCACAGCTACGATGTCTCCCTTGACGTCCGCGAAGCGGCCGATGCGGGCGTGCCGGGGTACACCAGCCGCAGCGTCATCAACTTTTCGGCCGAGCCTGGTTCCTCCACGTTCCTGGATTTCATCCACGGCGGCGTACACAGCGTCTTCCTCAATGGAAAAGGGCTCGACGTCGCCCAGGTTGTGGACGGCGACAGGATCCACCTCCGCAACCTCCAGGCCGAAAATCAGGTCACGGTCACCGGAACCGCCCTTTACAGCCGATCCGGAGAGGGCATGCACCGCTTCGTCGATCCTGCCGACGGACAGTGCTACCTCTACACGCAATACGAACCGGCGGACGCCCGCCGCGTCTTCGCGGATTTCGAACAGCCGGACCTGAAGGCTGAATTCACCTTCCACGTCATGGCGCCTTCCGGCTGGCACGTGGCTTCCAACGGCGCCGAGCTCGCCCGGACGCAACTGACGAGCGATCCGGCCACGAGCCGCTGGGACTTCGCCACCACCAAGCGGATGTCCACGTACATCACCACCGTCCTCGCCGGTCCCTATTTCCGCGCCACGGACCACTGGAGCAAGACGCTCGACGACGGGAGGAGCCTTAAGGTTCCGCTGGCGCTCTATTGCCGCGCATCCATGCAGGAGTCCTTCGACGCCGCGGAGCTTTTCCGGCTGACGAAGAACGGCCTGGACTTCTTCAACGATCTCTTCGACTATCCGTACCCGTGGGGGAAGTACGATCAGGCGTTCGTGCCCGAGTACAACCTTGGCGCCATGGAGAATCCCGGACTGGTGACCTTCACGGAGAAATACGTCTTCACCTCCCGGGCTACCGATGCCCAATACCAGGCCCGCGCCAACACCCTCATGCACGAGATGGCCCACATGTGGTTCGGAGACCTTGTGACCATGACCTGGTGGGATGATCTCTGGCTCAAGGAATCCTTCGCCGACTACATGGGCACCCTCGGCGTGGACAAGGCCACGGACTGGGACAGCGCGTGGGTGAATTTCGCGAACAAGCGCAAGTCCTGGGCCTACGTGCAGGACCAGTTGCCGACGACCCACCCGATCGTGGCCGACATTCCGGACCTGGAAGCCGCCAAACAGAACTTCGACGGCATTACCTATGCCAAAGGCGCGTCCGTCCTCAAGCAATTGGTGGCCTACGTCGGCTTCGAGGCGTTCATTGCCGGCTCCCGGCGGTACTTCAAGGATCACGAGTACGGCAACACTTCACTGGCCGACCTCCTCGAAGCCCTGGGCACGGCATCGGGCCGGGACCTTGGAACGTGGGCCCGGCAATGGCTGCAGACCTCGGGGATCTCCACCATCGCAGCCGACATCTCCGGGAGCGCCGATTCCATGGCGGCAGTCACCCTGCGCCAGGACTCCGTGGACCCCATTACGGGCAAGCAGGAACACCGCCCGCACAGGCTCAGGATCGGTCTCTACAACTTTGACGACGGCGGCCGGTTGCTCCGCACAGAGGGCGTCGAGCTGGACCTCGAAGGCGCCGACACGAAAGTAGGGGCACTCGAGGGAAAGCCACGCCCGGCCCTCCTCCTCGTTAATGACGACGACCTCAGCTATGCCAAGGTCCGCCTTGACGCTCGGTCCGAGGAAACAGTACGTTCCTCGCTGGACCGGCTCAGCGATCCCATGGCCCGGGCGTTGTGCTGGACAGCCCTGTGGGATTCAGCGCGCGACGCCGTTACCCCGGCGGCGCTGTACGTCGCCGCCGTCGAACGCTTCGCCCCTGCCGAGTCAGGAATCGGCGTCCTCCTCAACGTTCTGGGCAACGCGGTAACCGCCGTCGAGCGCTACGTCCCGGCTCCGCAACGCGATGCGGTCCGGGAGAGCCTGATGGCGAGCAGCGCGATGCAGCTGCGGACCTCCGAACCGGGTTCAGACCAACAACTCGCGTGGGCAAGGACCCTGGCAGAGCTGTCGCGGCATGACAGCGCCTACGTCGAGTTCTTCCGCGGCATTCTCTCCGGAAGCGTCATAGTGGACGGCCTGACGGTGGATGCGGATCTCCGGTGGAGCCTGTGGCAAGCATTGGCAGCCAACGGCGCCGCCGGGCTATCGGAATTGGATGCCGAACTCGCCCTCGACCACACCGCGGCCGGACGCGAAGGCCATGCACTGGCCGCGGCTGCCCGTCCCGATGCCGCCGTCAAGACGGCCGCATGGAATGCCGCAGTCAACGACACCGGGCTCTCCAATGAAATTCTGAGCGCGACCATCGCAGGTTTCTCCCTTGCCCCCTCAGGACTCCTGGACGGCTTCACGGAACCGTACTTCGACTGCCTGGAGGACGTCTGGCAGTCCCGGAGCATCGAGATAGCCGGCCGGATTGTGCGGGGCCTGTTCCCCTCAGCCCAGGATCTGCAGGCCGGAATGGCGCCGGAAGATCATCCGGTGCTTCGACGCACGGACGATTGGCTCAGCGCCCACACCGCAGCTCCGCGCGCGCTCCGGCGCATCGTCATTGAGCAGCGCAGCCATTTGTTCCGCGCGCTGACGGCCCAAGCCGCCGGTGCGTCGAAACAAGATGCCGCAGGGCCGCAGCGGGGCTGACCCAGGAGCCGGCGATACGGGGTGAACCTGGAGCTCGCCGGCATCGTCTTTAGATGCAAGCCCGGCGCTCCGCATGGGCCCTTCTTGAGGACGGTCACCATGAAGTTCCCTCGGCCCGTGCTTGCCGCCGCAGCGCTGGGCACCACCCTTTTGCTCGGAGCCTGCTTCGGCGGACAGCCGGCCGCTCCGGCGCCTGCAACGCCGACATCCCCAACGGCGAGCACAACGCCCGCCCCAAGCACGCCGTCACCTTCACTGAACAGCCCGACTCCCACAACGCCGTCGACGATCCCGACGGCGACACCAACCGCGCCTCCGGCGGTTTCGTCCCCGGCCACGCCAACCCCAGTTCCGCCACCCCCAGCGCCGCCCGCCGTCGTTCCGCCTACGGTACCGGCGGCGCCCCACATGGTTCCGCCGCCCCCGCGGCACCCCAATGGCGGCGACCGCGACGGCGACGACAACGGCGGACCGGACGACGGCGATGGAAACCGGTAGCGTGCCGCCTCGCCATAGGACAACGCTGCTCGCCGGGCTCTCCCTGGGTACGGCTATGGCGATGATGGCCGTCGCCGCTTGCAGTTCCGCCGTTCAAGGCCCGGATTCCCGCACAGTTCAGTCCGCGGAAGCACCCTTCGCGTGGTTCAACGCAGCAGCGGCCCCGGCAGGGTGGAGAACCATGGAACTTCCAGATGGCACCGGGGTCCTTTCAGTCCCATCCGATGCCGCTCCTGCGGAAAGCGACCCCGGCAGCGTATCCGCGACTGTCTCGTCGCCAACGGGCGAACTGCGGATATACCTCAACGCCACACCCCGGCAGGGCAGCGAGTCGCTGGACAATTGGAACGCCTTCAGGCTCGATCACCTGGCGGACGAGAACTCCTGGCCACCCACCAAAATCGCCGAGCGAAGCGGAATGGCTTTCCACGGAGGCACGGGTTCCTGCGTGGAGGACAGCTATATGACCCACGTCGCCAACAACCGCTACCGTGAGATAGCTTGCCTCGTAGCGGGGAGCGAGGGCAGCAGCGTCCTCATCGTGGCGGCTCCCGCCGATTCATGGCCGCTCTACAGTCCGGTCCTGGAGCAGGCAGTCAATGCGTACCGCGCAGGATAGCCCCGCGCAGCCCCTAGGGAACACGGTGCAGCCATGCTTCGGTGCCGAACTTTGATTGCACCCGCTCCCGGGCCATTGCCAATTCGGCGTCGGTGATGCGGGACTCCGTCGCGCCATAGCGCTCCGTGAAAACCTCCTGCATGGCTTTGATGATTTCGGTCCGTGCCAAGCCGGTTTGCCGGCGGAGTGGATCCACACGTTTCTTTGCACTGCGGGTGCCCTTGTCGGAAAGCTTTTCCTTTCCGATGCGCAGGACCTCGACCATCTTGTCGGCGTCGATGTCGTAGCTCATGGTGACGTGGTGCAGCATGCCGCCGTTGGCGAGGCGCTTTTGTGCGGCGCCGCCGATCTTGCCTTGCTCGGTGGCGATGTCATTGAGCGGGACGTAGAACGCTGTAATGCCCAGTTTTTCCAGGGCAGCCATGACCCACGCGTCCAGGAACGCGTAGGAGTCGGCAAAGCTGATGCCATCCACCAGGCTCTGTGGCACATAGAGCGAATAGGTGATGCAGTTTCCGGCCTCCATGAACATGGCTCCCCCGCCGCTGATGCGGCGGACCACCGTGATGCCGTGGCGCGCGACGCCGTCGGGATCCACCTCGTTGCGGAAAGACTGGAAGCTGCCGATCACAACCGACGGCTCTTCCCAGTCCCAGAAGCGCAGGGTGGGGTTGCGAAGTCCGGCGCCGACCTGCTCCGTGAGGACCTCGTCCAGCGCTACGTTGAGGTGCGTGGGAAGGACCGACGGCGGGATGACCTGCCACTGGTGGTCCGCCCACCCGCTGGCCTTGGACAGCGCCCTTCGGACAGCAACAGCGACGGCGTCGGCGGAAAAGCCGAACAGGACCGAGTCGGCAGGCAGCGCGGCGGAGACGGCAGCGGAAATCTCTGCCGGCGTCGAACCTTCCGGAAGGCCCGTGAGCGCCCGGTTGATGTCCATCAGCGCCTCGTCCGGTTCCAGGAAGAAGTCGCCACTGAGTGAGACGTTCGCGAACCGACCGTCCACGACGTCCAGGTCAATTACGACGAGTTTTCCGCCGGGTACCTTGTATTCGCCATGGAGCCGGGGGTCGCCATGTTGGAATGCCATGCTGGAAGTCATGGTTTCCATCCTGCCGGAAAACGCGAAAGCCCGCAGCCGCCGAAGATCCGGCGGATGCGGGCTTTCACAGAAGCTTGGTGGTGAAGTTGATTACTTCTTGCCGCCGAAGCCCTTGAAGCGAGCGTTGAAGCGCTCGACGCGGCCTGCAGAGTCCATGATGCGCTGCTTGCCCGTGTAGAACGGGTGGGACTCCGAGGAGATTTCGACGTCGATGACCGGGTAGGTGTTGCCGTCTTCCCACTCGATGGTCTTGGAAGAAGACACGGTGGACTTGGTCAGGAACTTGACGCCGGAAGCCAGGTCGTTGAATACAACAGCTTCGTACTTCGGGTGGATATCAGACTTCATAATGGGACCTTTTGTTCACGCAGCTGGATTTTGCCAGCTGCCAGGTATGAATGGATTCGGTCCGCGCACTGAAAACAGATAGCCAGTGCCGGGCCAACAATCAATCATAGCGGAAACCGCACCTTGCTTGAACCAGCAGCGTCAGTCGCGCGGGCGCAACTCCCAAAAAGCCACGGCAGAAGCGGCAGCGACGTTGAGCGAGTCGACACCCGCGCGCATGGGAATCTTTACCGGGACGTCGACGGCGGCGAGCGTCTCCCGTCACTACTCGAAGCCGGCGGAGTGAGGCCCCGACTACACCCCCAAATGCGGTGAGCCACTTAGCCTTCTCCCGCCCGCGAGCCGGTACGCCGCCAACATCGGTTTGCGGCTCAATGGCGTCCACAGGTGGCGGCCAGGACGGCACTGCGGCCTTACAAGCTCGGCCTGATGTCCCCTGGCTGGATCGCCACCATTTGGAACAGGCCGGTTTCCTCGCGGGCGTCTGCCCCGGTCATGCCAACGACGGCGACGGCGACGGGCATATACGGCACCAGCAACCCGCTCGGCTGCAACAAACACGTCCAAAAACCGAAAGGGTAAAGACCCGCCCACCCAACTGCAGTCAGTCGAACAACGCCAGGCCGAACTCAGCGACGACGGCCCGCAATTCCCTGAGGTAGCGCTGCGCTTGGTCGGTGAGCGGAATCGCGGCGTGGCCGATCCAGCCGATCTCGATGCGTTCGTCTACGTCGAGCGGGATGGCGACGATCTCCGGGTCGAGCTCCCCGCTGATGATGCCTGTCGAGATCGTGTAGCCGTGGAGCCCGATCATGAGGTTGAAGATCGTCGCACGGTCAGAGACCCGGATCTCCTGCTTGCTGGACAAGGTGGAGAGAATCTCCTCCGCGAAGTAAAAGGAGTTGTTCGCACCTTGATCGAAGGTTAGCCGCGGCAAGCCGGCGAGATCATCGAGATTCGCACGCACTTTCGAGGCGAGCGGGTTGTTCCGTGCAACGAAAATGTGCGGATCGGCGAGGAAAAGCGGAGTGAACGCGAGTCCGGATTCCCGAAGCAGCTTGTCGATGATCTTCCGGTTGAAATCGTTCCGGTAGAGGATGCCTATCTCGCTGCGGAGCGTCCGGACATCCTCGATGATGTCCCAGGTGCGGGACTCACGCAGCGAGAATTCGTATTCGGCCACCTCAGTGGCCTTGACCATCCGGACGAAGGCGTCCACCGCGAACGAGTAGTGCTGCGTTGATACCCCGAGCAGACGTCGTGTCGGTGGTCTGCCAAGGTAACGCTGCTCGAGGAGAGCGAACTGCTCGACGACCTGCCTCGCGTAGCCGAGGAACTCTGCCCCGTCGGCGGTGAGGGTGACCCCACGGGCGGAGCGAACCAGGAGCGCACGTCCCACCCGGGCCTCAAGGTCCTTCATCGCGGCGGACATTGTCGGCTGCGCTACGTAGAGAAGATCGGCAGCCGCGGAGATCGACCCCTCGGCTGCAACTTCTATGAAGTACCGGAGCTGCTGCAGGGTCAGTCCGCTCGAAAGCTGTGCCATAGGAAAAGTCTATATGAATGCATAGTAACGCCTAGTTACCCGATACCCCCGGGAAGGTTGCACCATGGATACATCCCCTTCTGAAAGGCCGTCTCCGGCCCATCATCAACGGATTGGCAGCTCATGGCAGACGACTTTACCTTCAGCATCACCACGACCCGCTTCGACGAGGACTACTCCCCGTCGGAAGGCTCGCGGATCACGACGAATTTCGCCAACCTGGCACGGGGCGAGCACCGCCAGGAGAACCTCCGCAACGCTTTGACCATGATTCGGCGCCGATTCAACGATCTCGCAAGCTGGGACAACCCGGACCGGGACCGTTACACGCTTGAGCTTGAAATCGTCTCCGTGCAGATAGAGTTCACTGCGGAAGGTACGGACCGGCAGTTCCCTCTGTTCGAGGTTCTCGACATCCAGATCGTCGACCAGTTGAACGGGGTCCGCCACCAAGGGATCGTGGGGAACAACTTCTCCTCCTACGTCCGTGACTTCGACTTCAGCGTAGTACTGCCAGCGGCAGCAGAGGCCTCAGGCAAGCCCACCATTCCCGAGGACTTCGGCGATCTTCACGGCAAACTGTTCCAGCAATTCCTCGATTCCCCGGCATGCCAGGAACGCTTCCCGCAGCCGCCAGTGGTGTGCATCAGCGTCTCCACGAGCAAGACTTACCGACGAACCGAGAACCATCACCCGGTCCTGGGCGTCGAGTACCAGCAGGACGAGTTCTCGCTGACGGACGCGTACTTCGCAAAGATGGGGCTGCAGGTTCGCTACTTCATGCCACGCGGCAGCGTTGCGCCGCTCGCCTTCTATTTCCGCGGCGACCTGCTCAACGACTACTCCAACCTGCAGCTCATCGGCACGATCAGCACCATGGAGACGTTCCAGAAGATCTACCGCCCAGAGATCTACAACGCGAACTCCGCCGCCGCCGTCGTCTACCAACCGAGCCTGGGAGAGCAGGACTACTCGCGCACCCAGATCGCTTACGACCGCGTCGAGCGCAGTCAGCTCGCGACCACGCAGGCGAAGTACACGGAGGAACACTTCATCACGCCCCACAAGGACCTGTTGGACCAGTGGACCGCCAAACACCCCGCTCTCGTCAACTGACCCACGGAGAATGACAATCATGAACGCACTTTTGCCCACCACCGTTGTCGGAAGCCTGCCGAAACCCTCGTGGCTCGCACAGCCGGAGACTCTTTGGTCACCGTGGAAGCTGGAGGGAGATGCGCTGGTTGAGGGCAAGGAGGATGCGCTGCGGATCGCGCTCCACGAGCAGAGCCGACGCGGCATCGACATCGTCAGCGACGGCGAGCAAACCCGCCAGCACTTCGTCACGACCTTCATCGAGCATCTCAGCGGGGTCGACTTTGAACAGCGCAAGACCGTGCGCATCCGCGATCGCTACGACGCCAGCGTGCCGACCGTCGTCGGAGCGGTGCGCCGCGAGCGGCCGGTATTCGTCGAAGACGCAAAGTTCCTCCGCGCAGCCACCGACCGGCCGATCAAATGGACTCTTCCCGGTCCAATGACGATGGTGGACACGCTCTACGATGACCACTACAAGAGCCGCGAGAAGCTCGCTTGGGAGTTCGCCACGATCCTGAACCAGGAGGCGAAAGAACTGGAGGCGGCCGGCGTGGACATCATCCAGTTCGACGAGCCCGCGTTCAATGTCTTCCTCGACGAGGTCAAGGACTGGGGCGTGGCTGCCCTTGAGCGAGCGGCGGAAGGGCTTCGTGCGGAGACCGCCGTGCATATCTGCTATGGCTACGGGATCAAGGCGAACAACGACTGGAAGGCGACGCTCGGCTCACAATGGCGGCAGTACGAGGAAACGTTCCCGCTGCTTCAGAGCTCCAGCATCGACATCATCTCGCTGGAATCCCAGAACTCCCACGTGCCCATGGACCTCATCGAGCTCCTCCGGGGAAAGAAAGTCATGCTCGGGGCAATCGACGTCGCAAGCGAGACCATCGAGACCCCGGAGGAGGTCGCCAACACCCTCCGCAAGGCCCTGCAGTTCGTCGATGCGGACAAGCTCATCGCCAGCTCCAACTGCGGCATGGCACCGTTCCCTCGGGATGTCGCACTGGCCAAGCTGAGTGCTCTCAGCGCAGGGACGAACATCATTCGCGAGGAACTCGCCCGCTCCGCCCCCAAGGTGTCATAGCGATGTTTCACGCCTACCCCGCAGACACCTGGCTCGAGGCTCCGAAGCAAAGCTTTCCGTCCTCCCTCTCGGCCGAGGAGTTCAAGGCACTGTTCCGTGGCCACCCGGGAGGTGTCGCCGTCATCACGGCCGATGCAGGCGAAGGACCGGTGGCACTGACGGTATCGTCGGTGGTGTCAGTGAGTGCGGAACCTCCGTTGCTGATTTTCTCGGTCTCGGCACTGTCCTCTGCGTCCGAGGTGCTTACGCGCGCCGAAACCGTCGTCGTGCACCTGCTGGACGCGCACGACGTCGACTTGGCGAAGTTTGGAGCGACCCCCGGCGCCGACCGCTTTGACCAGACGCACCGCTGGTCGGCCCTTGAAACCGGCGAAGCGGTGTATGACGATGTCCGCGCCTGGGTGCGCTGCGCCGTCATCGATCGCATGGAGGTGGGGACCTCCACGATCATCGCCGTTCACGCCCTGGAGTCCCGCGTGAGGCGTGACGTCCAAGCGGGCGAACCCGGCGACGCTCTGGTCTACCACAACCGTTCATGGCACCGTCTGGGCGAGCATTCCAAGCTCGAAGGCTGAGCGCCGCGCGAACAATGCGAGGCAAGGAAGACGAACGGCTCACGACGGCGGAAGCATAACCCCCGCCGTCCGCGCTTCATGGTTGGCGGCATGGACGCACAGCACGGCCAACGACCACATCCTTGCCCAGGGCCTGATTGACGATGACACCCTTGCCCAGTTGGGCGAGACAACGTTCACGATCCTGAACGGCAAGGGCCGGGACGACCTTGTCGGCCATTCCATGATTGCCACGTCGACGCTGCGATGGCACCCTAGCCGCCGGCGCAGATCCCCGGAGCGACGGCATCGCCGTAGTTGCCAGCCAGTCCATCTAAAACCACCCACAAGCATGTCCGAGGGGTGGTCATAGAAACCACCCCTCACGATGAAGGATCCCTAAACCATGACATCAGCCGTAGCCAGCTCAGGTACCAAAACCGCCTCTGCCCCACAAGAAAATGCGTCGTCTCCGGAAAAGTTCCGACTGATGCTCATGATGGCCCTCACGCTCGTTACAGGTGTGGTTGACGCGGTCGGCTACCTTGGACTTAATCACGTCTTCACCGGAAACATGACCGGCAACGTGGTGATTCTTGCGATGGCGTTGGCCGGGGCGGCGAACCTGCCAACTTTGGGCCCACTGGTAGCACTTGGCGCCTTTCTCCTCGGCGCGGCGGTCGCCGGATTTACGCTCCAGTCAAGCCCGAAAGGCTGGAACCGCAGGGTGACGCTCCTTCTCACAGCGGGTTGTATCGCGTTGACGGGAACCGCCGCCATCTCTCTCATCGTGGAAAACGTCGGCCGGCAGTCCATTGGTGTCATTGTTGCCGCCGTTATCGCCATGCACATGGGCTCCCAGGCCCTGATTGCGCGGCATTTGGGCGTACGAGACATGACCACAGTGGTCATTACTTCCACCATGACTTCCCTCGCCGGAGAATCACTTGTGGGCAAGCAACGGCCCCGGTTACTCAACCGACGGCTGGGCGCTGTCCTCGCTATGTTCGCCGGGGCCGCCAGCGGAGTACTCCTGCTCCAGATCCATTTCAGCGTCCCGATCGGCCTCGGCATCGCCATCACTGCCGCTGTGACGGTCCTGGGGAGTCGCCGCTGGCACTGATGCCGTACATCCCACCGGCTATACCGCACCACGGAGCGCGGACGATCCAGGAATCGATCACGGCTTCCCCGACATGTGTCCAGGCCGCCTGGCGCCGAACGCTTGTTGTCAAAAAGCGCCCTAAAACCTGGCAGTACATTCATAAGGTTCCCTCGACCCCCACTGACCGCAGAACTTCCTGTCCCTTTGTCGTTTTCCAACGACATGCTCGAACGCTGCGTTGCCGCCATCACTTGTCGCGATGTGAGCGAGCATCTCTAGCTCTTCAATTGCTCCTGACACCGCGGGTGGGCGGGTGCGTCACGCTCAGCCACTACCTGGTCGCGTAGAAGGCGACCGCCGACGAGGCAGCCACGTTGAGGGAGTCGACGCCGTTCATCATCGGAATCGTCACGCGCGCGTCGAGCACCCGATCGGTCTCAGGTCTCAGCCCCTCCCCCTCGGTGCCGAAGACCAGCGCCAGATGCGGGTGGTCCTGGGCGACCAGCTCGTCGAGCGTGATGGCCCCTTCGCCGAGCGACATGCCGGCCACAAAGTAGCCCGCTTCCTTGAGTAGCTCAAGGTCCCCAGGCCACGATTCGATCCGCGTCCACGGCACCTGGAACACGGTCCCCATCGACACCCGGATGGAGCGTCGGTAGAGCGGGTCGGCGCACTGGGGTGAGACCAATACAGCGTCGACGCCGATGGCTGCGGCGCTCCGGAAAATCGCACCCACGTTCGTATGGTCGGTAAGGTTCTCAAGGACCGCGATCCGTGATCGTCCTTGCATCTGAGCCCGATCCGGCCCTTGTACTTTGGAACCACCGACATTCATGTGGTCGACGACGTCCTCCAACACCGCCACCCGGTGCGCCCCGGCGAGAAGTTCCTCCAGGGGCACCGGCGCCGGCCGATGCATGGCCGCCATGGCACCGCGGTGCAAATGGAATCCGGTGATTTCCTCAAGCAGCGAAGCCTTGCCGATGTAGACCGGCACCTCCGGGAACTGTTGGAAGACGTCGTCGAGGTCTTCCAGCCATTTCTCCGCCAGGAAGAAGGATCGGGGCTGGTGGCCGGCCGCGAGGGCGCGTCGCAGGACCCGGGACGATTCGGCAATGTACATGCCCTCGAGGGGCTCGCGGAGCTTGCGGAGGTGGACATCCGTCAGTTGGGTGTAGTCGGCAACGCGCGGGTCGTCGGCGGAGTCGAGGTAGTGGAAAGTCACGTGTTCCTATTTCAGCAAGTTGGCGATCATGAAGCCGAGTGCCACGATGCCGAGGGCGAAGATCACGATGCGCAGCGCGAGGGGCTTCAGGCGCCGGCCCACTTTGGAGCCCACCAGTCCGCCGATCAATGAACTTACCGCGATGACTGCCACGACCGGCCACTCGATACGGCCAAAGGCAAACAGGAGGTAGGAGCACGCGGCCACCACGTTGACGGCCAACACGAGGATGTTCTTCATGGCGTTGGCGTTCTGGATCGTACCGGTCATGAAGATACCCAGAATGCCGACAAGCAGGATGCCCTGGGCAGCGACGAAATAGCCGCCATAGACCCCGGCGAGGTACACCAGCACCACGAGGACCACGCTGTGCCTCTTGTCGTGGATGGCGTGCTCCGGGTTGCCGGCCCTGTCCTGGACCCACCGTTGGAGTTTGGGCTGGAAGAGCACCATGATCAGCGCGACCACGATCAGGATGGGGGCGGCGTAGTAGAAGACCTTCTCCGGGAGGTGCAGCAACAGCCAGGCGCCCGTGATGCCGCCAAGCAACGACGCAGGCAAGAGCCTGAGCAACTGCCGGCCCCGGCCCCTGAGCTCGTGGCGGTAGCCCCAGGCCCCTGTCACGTTGCCTGCCACGAGCCCCATGGCGTTGCTGATGGTCGCCGTGACAGGTGCGTAGCCCACGGCGATGAGGACCGGGAACGTCACTAGCGTGCCCGAGCCGACCACGGTGTTGATGGTTCCGGCCCACAAGCCCGCGAAAAAGATCAGGATGCCGCTAAGGATCTCCACTGGTTCCCGCCCCGGCCTAGTGGCGGGCGGTGGCCGTGTAGCGGCCGGAGTTTTCGGTCACGTCCAGGGGCAGGCCGAAGGTATTGCTGAGGTGTTCTGCGGTCAGGACTTCCCCTATGGGTCCCGCCGCAACCACCCCGCCGTCGCGAAGCAGCATGGCATGGGTGAATCCCGGAGGAACTTCTTCGAGGTGGTGCGTCACGAGGACCATGGCGGGAGCGTCCTCGTCGCGGGCGAGCTCACCGAGTTTATGGACGAGCTCTTCCCGTCCGCCCAGGTCCAGGCCGGCGGCCGGCTCGTCGAGCAGGAGCAGCTCGGGATCGGTCATGAGGGCCCGGGCGATCTGCACGCGCTTGCGCTCGCCTTCGGAAAGCGAGGAAAAGGAGCGGTTCAACAGCGGGCCCATCCCCCATTCGTTGAGAAGGCCGAAGGCGCGGCGTTCGTCGTCGCGCTCGTATCCCTCCCGCCAGCGGCCAGTGACACCGTAGGCAGCGGTGACCACAACGTTCAGCACGTTCTCCTGCTCCGGGATCTGGGTGGCCAGGGCAGCGGAGGAAAGGCCGATGCGCGGACGGAGCTCAAAGACGTCCACCCGGCCCAGAGTCTCGTCAAGGATCCCGGCTTTCCCGCTCGTGGGATGCATCCGGGCGGCGGCAATCTGGAGCAGAGTGGTCTTGCCGGCACCGTTGGGACCGAGGATGACCCAGCGTTCGCCTTCATTGACCTGCCAGTCAACCTTGTCCAGCAGGGTCTTGGTACCTCGGACAACGCTGACGGAAGCCAATTCAAGAACATCACTCATAGGAGTAGACACTAGGACAAAAACAGGGGCGATAGATAACCGGAACCCGGCCGCACGGATTGCGCGACGCGTTGAGTGAAACACAAGTTCGGGCGGCGGTTCGGCGCTCGCTAAGATTGCAGCCATGAGTTCGAACTTGACCGCGGTCAGCTATGGCGTGAATTTGTCCCCTTCGGAGCTTGAACACCTGCGAAAGGTACTGTCCGGCTCGGGCGCTTCCCTCACGTCGGAGTCGCGCTCGGGGGACGAGCGTTTCGGGGTCTACACCATCGGCCTGGCCGTTGACGGGGCTACCGTCGCCGACTTATCGGGCCTTCGGCGCAGGGTCGCGGACTCCGCAGCACCGGGCATGGACACCGCGATCGTCGCCGACGCGCTGCGTGACGCCTCGCGCAAGCTGCTGATCATGGATGTGGACTCCACTCTGATCCAGCAGGAAGTGATCGAACTGCTTGCCGCGCACGCCGGCAAACGCGAGGAAGTAGCAGCCGTCACGGAGGCCGCGATGCGCGGTGAACTGGACTTCGCGCAAAGCCTTCACGCCCGGGTGGCGGTCCTCGCAGGCCTGCCGGCCGCCGTCGTCGACGACGTCCGTGCCGAGGTGCGCCTGAGCGAGGGCGCCGCGGAACTCGTGGCTGCGTTCAAAGCCGCCGGCCATGCGGTGGCGGTGGTGTCCGGCGGCTTCAACCAGATCCTGCGGCCCATCGCGGAGGAACTCGGGCTGGACTACTGGATCGCGAACGAACTTGAAATCGTCGACGGCTTCCTCACGGGCAAGGTCCTTGGCGACGTGATCGACCGCGCCGCCAAGGAGAAGTACCTTCGCGAGTGGGCAGCCGCCGAGGGAATCGACCTGGAGCACACCATCGCCGTGGGCGACGGCGCGAATGACCTCGACATGCTGGGCGCGGCGGGCATCGGTGTCGCGTTCAACGCCAAGCCTGCCGTCCGGGCGGTAGCTGACGCAGCCATCAACATGCCGTACCTGGATGCGGTCCGGTATATCGCCGGCGTTTAGCCCGACGTCATGCGCCATAAAAAAGCGGCCCGGGACTGGGTAATCCAGTCCCGGGCCGCTCCTCTATGCGCTGAATAGCTATCAGGCGCTCTTGCCGAAGTAGTCGGCGCCGCCGACGTATTCGGTGTGGCCGCTCTCGACGTCGGCCGTGACCATCTTTGCCACCTCGGCGGCGAACTCCTCCACCGAGTACAGCTTGCCGGCCTCGGCCCGGCGGGCCTCGATGGCACCCGGGTTGGAGCGGTCCAGCAGTGTCGCCGTCACGGTGCCCTCGATCATGTCGCCGGAAACCACCACGAGCGAGATGCCCTTTTCCTCCAGACTCGGCAGCAGGGCCCGCAGGGCATCCTCGCCGGCGCGCTTGCTGCGGGCAACGGGCTCGTACTCGGGCATCGTGGGAACAGTCTCGACGAAGTGCGCCTGGTGGCTCGTGACGAAGACCACACGGGACCCTTCCGGCATCAGCGGGACAGCGGCGTTGAGCATGTTGATCTGCGCATCACGGTTCAGTTTGAGGGCGTAGTCCTCCTCCATGCCGGACTCCATGCCACCGGAAGCGTTGAGCACGAGGACGTTCAGCGAACCGAATTCCTCCATGGCCGCGCTGGCCAGTGCCTGAACGCCTTCCTGGGTGGTCAGGTCCGCGCCGACGGCTACAGCGCGACCGCCGGCGGCCTGGATCTCGCCCACTACCTTGTTGGCCCGCGGGGCCTTCTGCCGGTAGTTGACGACGACGGCGGCGCCCTCGCCAGCCAGGATCTTGGCTACTTCAGCGCCGATGCCGCGTGAAGAACCGGTGACGATTGCTGTCTTGTTGTCCAGCAGTCCCATTCGTACTCCTTTATTCAAATCGTTCAACTTGTTCAAACCATCCAAGTTCTTTTAGTCCCGGGTCAATCATGCCAGCGGGACCCTGCCCTAGTGGCCCATGCCCAGGCCGCCATCCACGGGGATGACGGCACCGGAAATGTATGCGGCTTCGTCACTGGCAATCCAGCGGACCACGTTGGCGACCTCGGAAGCTTCGGCAAAGCGGCCGGCCGGAACACTCGCCAAGTAGGCTTTCTGGGTGTCTTCGGGAAGTTCGGCGGTCATGTCCGTGTTGATGAAACCCGGTGCCACAACGTTTGCTGTGATGCCCCTGCTGCCAAGTTCCCGGGTGAGGGAACGGGCGATGCCCACCATGCCGGCCTTCGAGGCCGAGTAGTTGATCTGTCCGGGGGCACCGTAGAGGCCCGACACGGAAGAGATCAGCACAACCCGCCCCTTGCGCATGCGGATCATGCCCTTCGAGGCCCGCTTGATGACCCGGAAGGCACCGGTGAGGTTGGTGTCGATGACAGACGTGAAGTCGTCCTCGCTCATGCGCAAAAGGAGCGTGTCCTTGGTGATGCCGGCGTTGGCTACCAACACCTCCACCGGCCCGTGTGCGGCCTCGACTTCCTTGAACGCGGCGTCAAGCGAGGCCTCGTCGGTCACATCGGCCTTGACGCCAAGAATGCCCTCAGGGAGGGGTGTTTCGCTGCGGTACGTCACGGCGACCTTGTCGCCGTTGGCGAGGAATGACTCTGCGATCGCCAGGCCGATGCCGCGGTTTCCGCCCGTGATGAGGACACTGCGGGCGGTTGATACTGCTTCAGACATGCTGCTCTCCAGAGTTCCGCGACAGGACTGTGCCGCTTGAAAGTGGGTGATTTCCTGCATCGATCTTAGCCGCCGGGTGCCACTGGCCGCGGGTAGCTGCGCCCGGCGCGGTTTGGGAGGCCCGTTCCGGGGTGAGAGAATTGAGGGAAGCCGTTGGAGCGTGATGAATCAGCCGTGACAAGAGATAGCAGTCCCCTGCGGGCGCCCGGGGACCCGGACGCCGTTTCAGGTGACCCCGTGGTGCACAGCATTACCGACGCCGCCGCCGCCCACTCGGACGACATGCGCGAACGAATGATCAAGTACGCCTTGGCGATGGGTATCCGCCTGGTGTGCCTATTGCTCATATTCGTAGTTGACGGCTGGTTCAAGATCATCGCCGTCGCGGGGGCCGTTTTCCTGCCCTGGATTGCTGTAGTGATCGCCAACGGCAGCGACAAAGCCGAAGTCCACAGTGATGCCTTGCTGGACTACGTCCCGGCCGCGGAGCTGGAAGCGTCACCCGAAGAAGGGGAACCGGCCGCTCCGGTCACCGTTTTGGAGGGCGAACTCATCGACGACGACGCCGCCTCCCGGGACGCTTCCGGCCCTGCACCCGTTGACAACCCCGGCGCCGGCAGGCAGCAATACCCGCTCGGCGGGGAAGAACAGGCGGCTTCATGAATATCTTCACTATGGGCGGCCCTGGCCTGGAGAATGAGGAGCATGCAGGCCGCGGCGCGACGCCTGCGGCTGTCTGTTCACGAAAGGCGTGCCGCGCCGAGGCTACGTGGCAGCTCCTGTGGAACAATCCACGCATCCACACTCCCGAGCGCCGCAAGGTGTGGCTGTCCTGCGGGGAGCACCGGGAATGGCTGGAGGACTACCTGCAGACCCGCGGCCTGTGGAAAGAGACCGTACCGTTTGCGAAGACAACCGATCCAGGCGGGGCCCGCTGAATGTATCGCTTTCTTTTTTCCAGCAAGTGGCTGGGCTATTTCGTCCTGGCGGTGATCTTCGCCACCGGCTGCGTGTTGCTGGGCCGCTGGCAAATGGACCGCAGGGCAGAGACGTTGGCCGAGATCAACCGCGTGGTCACCAACTACTCGGCCACTCCGGTTCCCTTCTCCGCCGCCAAGGCGCAGTTCCAGTCCTTGGACCCCGAAAGGGAATGGGCGCAAGTGGAGCTGCACGGAAGGTATGACGTTTCCGGTCAACGCGTCGTCCGTAACCGTCCCCTCAACGGCCAGCCCGGGTACGAAGTAGTGGTCCCCTTCCGTTTGTCGAGCGGGGAAGCGGTGGTGATTGATCGCGGGTGGCTGCCCATCGGCAACAAGACGCCCGGCCACCCCGACAGCATCCCGGCGCCTCCGGCCGGCGAGGTCACCGTCGTCGCCCGCTTGAAGGCCTCGGAACCGGATTTGGGCCGCGGCGCCGTGGACGGCCAACTGGCATCGATCGATCTTCCTTCCTACGCCAAGGAGCTTGGCTATCCCATCATGACCGGCGCCTACGGGCAGCTCGCCACAGAGTCGCCCGCCGTCCAGGTGATGCCCGCGCCGTTCGCCAAGCCGGCCACGGATGAGGGCACCCACCTCTCCTACTCCTTGCAGTGGTTCGCTTTCGGTGTGCTGATGTTCGTCGGTTTCGGCTATGCGGCCAGGCAACAGGCCCGCAATGCCCGGATTGATGCCGAGGACGAGGAAGAAGAAATCAGCGCCGTGCCTGGTCGCAAGGCACCCGCGCCACGGAAATCGAAGCGGCCGACGGCCGAAGAAGAGGAAGACGCAATCCTGGATGCACAAGGCTACTGATATGGTCCCGGCCCCCGTGCTGAATGTGAAGTCCGCCCTGGCCGCGGCCGGCGCCCAAGACACGGTTCGCACATTCGACGACGATGTCCCCACCGCCGCCGCGGCAGCCTCCCTGCTGGGTTGCGATATTGCGGCCATCGCAAACAGCCTGGTCTTCGAACTGGACGGCGCTCCCCTGCTGATTCTCGCGAGCGGGGCTGCGAAGGTGGACACTGCCTTGGTCGCCGCCTCCTTGGGAACAGCCAGGATCCGCCGGGCCAGCCCGGACTTCGTCCTGGAGCACACCGGCCAGGCCGTGGGCGGCGTGGCTCCCCTTGGACACCCGCGGCCTATCCGTACCATCCTCGACATTTCGCTCCAGGAGCATCCACTGCTCTGGGCCGGCGCAGGCGACCATAACTCGATGTTCTCCATCAGTTACGGTGAATTACAGCGGATTACGGCAGCCCAGCCCCTCAAGGTCCGCTGAGCCGACAGTCCGCCGGCACATTGATCCGGCCCATTGATCCGCTCCGGCCTGGGGCTAGGCTGTGAGCATGGCTGAATACACCTACGTCACGTACATCGAAGGAACCCCGGACCAGATTTGGACGGCACTCACGGACGCAGACCAAAGCGCGGAGTACTGGGGCCACTCCAATGTCTCGGACTGGAAGGCAGGTTCACGCTGGGAACACCGGCGCACGGACGGTTCCGGAACGGCCGACGTCGTAGGAACAATCCTGGAAGCATCACCGCCGGCGCGCCTCGTGAACACATGGGAGGATCCCGCGGTTCCAGCGGTGGTAAAGCCCGACGTGGTCACCTTCACCATCGAGTCCCATGACGGTATTGCCCGGCTTACCGTCCACCACAGGAACATCGCCGACGACGAACAGTTGGCGATTGCGGGCCGCGGCTGGTCGGCGGTCCTGTCCAACCTGAAAAGCTACATTGAACTCGGCCGCCCGCTTGCCTCCGTGCCGTGGGAAATGCCCTGACGGGACGGGAACGCCCTGACCCGCACCCTACGCGAGGGTGATGAGGTCCAGGTAGTCTTCGTTCCAGTGGTCCTCGACGCCGTCGGGGAGCAGGACCACGCGTTCCGGGTTCAGCGCCTGCACGGCGCCTTCATCGTGGCTGACGAGCACGACGGCGCCGGAATAGTTTCGCAGTGCGCCGAGGATCTCAGCGCGGCTGGCGGGGTCGAGGTTGTTGGTGGGCTCGTCCAGGAGCAGCACGTTGGCGCTCGAGGCCACGATGGTGGCGAGGGCCAGTCGAGTCTTCTCACCACCGGAAAGCACTCCCGCCGGCTTGTCGACGTCGTCACCCGAAAACAGGAAGGAACCGAGGATCCCGCGGACCTCTGCGTCTTTCATGTCCGGAGCGGATGAACGCATGTTCTCCAGGACGGTGCGCTCGTGGTCCAGGGTTTCGTGTTCCTGCGCGTAGTAGCCCACTTTCAGCCCGTGGCCCGGGACGATGTCGCCGGTGTCCGGTTTGTCCACTCCGGCAAGCATCCGCAGGAGGGTGGTCTTGCCTGCACCGTTGAGGCCCAGGATGACCACTTTGGAGCCACGGTCGATTGCCAGGTCCACGTCAGTGAAGATTTCCAGTGAGCCGTAGGACTTGCTCAGACCCTCTGCCGTGAGCGGAGTCTTGCCGCACGGAGCAGGATCCGGGAAACGCAAGGCTGCCACGCGGTCATTCTCGCGGACTGCTTCCAGGCCGCCGAGCAGCCGTTCGGCACGCTTCGCCATGTTCTGCGCCGCCACGGCCTTGGTGGCCTTGGCACGCATCTTGTTCGCCTGGTCCATGAGGACCTGGGCCTTCTTCTCCGCATTGGCGCGTTCGCGCTTGCGGGCGCGCTCGTCGGTTTCACGCTGTTGCAAGTACCGCTTCCAACCCATGTTGTAGAAGTCGATCTGCGCCCGGTTGGCGTCCAGGTGGTAAACCTTGTTCACCGTGGCTTCGAGGAGCTCCACGTCGTGGCTGATCACGATCAGCCCGCCCTGGTGGCTCTTGAGGAAGTCGCGAAGCCAGGTGATGGAGTCCGCATCGAGGTGGTTGGTGGGTTCGTCCAGGAGGAGCGTTTCGGCGTCCGAGTAAAGGATCCGGGCCAGTTCCACACGGCGGCGCTGGCCGCCGGAGAGTGTCTTGAGCGGCTGGTTCAGGAGCCGCTCGGGAAGTGCCAGGTTGGAGGAAATGGCCGCCGCTTCGGCCTCAGCAGCATAACCGCCTCCTGCGAGGAACTCGGCTTCCAAGCGGTCGTAGCGGTTCATGGCTTTGCGCTGGACCGTCGCGTCTTCGCTGGACATGTCCGCCTGCGCCTGCTTGAGCTTGCCCACCACCACGTCAAGGCCGCGGGCGGAAAGGATGCGGTCGCGTGCAAGCTGTTCCATGTCCGGGGTCCGCGGGTCCTGGGGCAAGTAGCCAATCTCACCGCTGCGGGTGACCTTGCCGGCCGCCGGCAGTCCCTCTCCGGCAAGGACGCGGGTGAGGGTCGTCTTGCCTGCACCGTTCCGGCCCACCAGACCGATTTTGTCCCCCCTGTCCACGCGGAAGCTCACCTGGTCCATGAGCAGGCGGGCGCCGGCGCGCAGTTCGAGTTCGTGGACGGTAATCAATTCGGGGGATGCCTTTCAATGGGGAACACCCGCAGCACCGGAGGTCAAGGCGCGGCTGAAGTGGAGGGGCCGAACAAACGGCCTTTACGATTCTACCGCCCACCAGCCCGCCCGCCCGCCAGCGACAAGGGTGCACGCGGATGACCCCAAAATAGTAAGTACCCTTGCTACTATTTTCGGCGCGTGGTTAGGTGAAGGTAGGGCCCGGAAGGGAACGCTGCATAGCGGCTCAGGGATGAATCCGATGGGACGATTGCGAGGGAGGCTCTTGATGAGCAGTGCAACAGGATCCAATGGCAAACACCTCAGGGCGGACCGGAGCCAGGATGAAGTCCCGTACACCGCCGAACCGGCGCGGGACCAGGTAGCCGGTGTACCTGGGGCTGGCCCTGCTTATGTTGAGGACGGCTACGTCGAGACAACGAGCAGCTATCCCGTGATTCCGGCCGCTGCCGACCCAGACGCCGCCACCCGTGAGACGGTCATCGCCCGCGAAAGGGAGCAGTTCGGCGGAATCAAGATCGGCTCGGCCTTCTTCGGCTGGCTGACCGCGACGGGGATGGCCGTGCTGTTGGTCGCGCTCCTGGCGGCGGCGGGGATCGCTGTTGGACTCGCCAACAACGCGAACGTCAGCGACGCAGTGAACCTGGCGTCGTCGCAAACCGTTGGCATTGCGGGGATCATTTCGCTCCTGGTGATCCTGTTCCTTTCCTATTATTGCGGCGGCTACGTCGCCGGACGCATGGCCCGGTTCAACGGCGTCAGGCAGGGGCTCATGGTTTGGTTTTGGGCAGTCATCGTCGCCGTGCTGGTGGCGTTGCTGGGATTGGTCGCCGGACCGCGGTTCAATATCCTCGCCAACGTGAACAGCTTCCCGAGGATTCCCGTGAATGAGGGACATCTGAGCACGACCGGCATCATCGCCACCGTCGTGGTGGCTGTTGTGACCCTCGTCGCCGCGGCACTAGGAGGACTGGCCGGCATGCACTACCACCGCAAGGTGGACCGCGCGGGTTTCACCCCGACGGAAGAGGACATCGAGGCTTAGCCAAAGACTCCGGCCGCTGGCCGCCGTTCTTTGTACCTTGGCGCCAAGGCCTTGGCGCGCTGCTCGTGGACACCCTACAAAATGCCGTGCCAGGCCGCTCTGTAGTGTCGGTTTGAGGGATCCATTCCGCCCCCAGGCACAGACAGGACACACCATGAGCAGCACAGAAACCGCTTCCACGCGACGAACCCCTCCCCGCACCCGCTGGACGTCCACGGACATCGGCCTCATCGCGGTATTCTCGGGCCTCGTGGCCGCCTCGACCCTTGTTCCGGGCATTCCGGTCGGCGCCCTCGGCGTGCCGATCACCCTGCAGACCCTCACTGTCATCCTGACCGGCCTCGTGCTCGGCGGCGGGCGGGCCTTTGCCGCCGTCGGGCTGTACACCCTGCTCGGTTTCGCGGGACTGCCGATCTTCAGCGGAGGTCGCAGCGGTCTCGGTATCCTGGCCACACCGTCGGCCGGCTACATCATCGCGTTCCCCCTGGCGGCGGCCGCCACCGGCTGGCTGGCTGCGATCGTGATCCGCAAAACCGTCAAGCACCGTGCCGTTTTCCTGTTTGCCGCCGCCATGATCAGCACCATCGTCCTCATCCACGGCCTCGGAGTGCTTGGCTTCATGGTCAATGGCAAGTTCGACTTCGCCAAGGCATTCCTGGCCGACCTGCCCTATTACCCCGGCGACACCATCAAGAACGTCCTGGCGGCAATCATCGCCGTCGCGCTCCACAAAGCCTTCCCCGACATCCTGGTCCGCCGCGTCAAATAAAGCCCGCGTCAAATAAAGCAGGAACAATCAGTCCATGAATACCATCACTCTCAGCGACGTCTCAGTGCGCGTGGCCATCGACGGCAGCCCTGCGCCCAAGACGTTGCTGCAGGACGTCTCCTTGGAACTCACGGAGCAACGCATCGCGGTCATCGGGGCCAACGGCTCGGGAAAGTCCACCCTGCTGCGCTTGCTCAACGGCCTGGTGGCTCCAAGCGATGGTGCCGTCAGCGTCAACGGCGCAGACAGCGTGCGGGACGTTCGTCAGGCCCGCAGCCAGGTGGGATTTGTCTTCACCGATCCCCTTTCGCAGCTGGTCATGCCGACCGGGCGGGAAGACGTTGAACTCTCCCTGCGGCGTTCCATCAAGAACTCCAAAGAGCGCGCGGCCCGTGCCGAAGCCGTATTGCAACGCTTCGGCCTCCTGGACCTCGCCGACCAGAGTATTTACGAGCTCTCCGGCGGCGAACGGCAGCTGCTCGCCCTCGCGGCCGTCCTCGCCGTGAATCCCGCCGTACTGGTCCTCGACGAGCCTTCAACGCTGCTGGACCTGCGCAACCGGGAGCTGCTCAGGCGCACGCTTTCGGGCCTGGAGCAGCAGATCATCATGTCCACCCACGATCTGGACCTTGCCCTCGAAGCGGACCGCGCGTTGGTCGTGGATTGCGGACGGATAGTGTTCGACGGCGGAGCAGTCGGCGCCGTCGAACACTACCGCGCGCTGTGCGCAGCGGCCGCGGCGCCCGGCGACAAGGTGCAGGCGACGTGAGGGGCCACGGGGTCCTGATCCCCAACTACGTGCGGGGCAACTCGATCGTGCACCGCACGCCCCTATGGCTCAAGTTCCTGTTGGTTGCCGGCTGCGGGCTGGCATCGTTCCTGATTGTCGACTGGCTTGTCTCGGCAGTGGTCCTCGCCGTGATGTGCGGACTCTTCCTGCTGAGCCGCGCGGGACTCAAACGGCTCGCGCATTCCGTGTGGCTCGTGACGCCCATCCTCGGGGCGATCGGCGCCGTCCAATGGTGGCAGCTGGGCGGCCCCGTTGCGGCGCGGATTGTACTGAATGTGCTTGTCTGCGTCGTCGCGGCATCGGTACTTACGGTCACCACTCCGGTGCAGGCGTTGCTGGACGGGGTTGTTGCCCTGTCCAAGCCGTTCAAGCGTTTCGGTGCGGACCCTGAGCGCTTCGCGCTGACCATCGCCATCATGCTGCGCAGCCTTCCGTTCATTGCCGGCGCATTTTCCGATGTCCGTGACTCAGCCCGGGCACGGGGGCTTGAGCGCAATCCCCGCGCCTTGGTCTTGCCGGTATTCATCACCACGGTTGCCTATGCGCGGCAGACCGGCGACGCCCTGGCCGCGCGCGGCCTCGGCGACGCCGAAGACTAACCGCCCGTCACCTGCGAATACCGGAACATCGCCGCCGTGCCCATTCCGCCTGCGCTGCTGATCATCGCCAGCGCCAGGCTCTCCCGGCCCGGCTGCGCTTCTGCAATCCTGCGGGCCTGGGCCAGTAGCCGCGTCACCAGGACGGCGCCGGACGCGCCGTAGGCGTGTCCCAAGGCCAGCGCGCCGCCGTCGAGGTCCGCCCGTTCCGGTTCCACTCCCAGCGCGTCAAGGCAGGCGAGCGTCTGCGAAGCGAATGCCTCGTTGAATTCGACGAGGTCCAGTTTTCCGGGTTCAAGATCCAGCTCCGCCAGCAACCGCTGGGCCGCCACTGAAGCTCCGATACCCAGTAGTTCCGGGTCCACGCCGGCTGTGTCGCAACCCAGGACGCGCAATCCGTCGGCGGCACCAAGTTGCCGTGCCCGCTCCAGTGAAGTGATAACGACGGCGGCGGCCGCGTCAGCGTCGAAGCACGAGTTTCCGGCCGTCACGGTGCCGCCGGGTACGAATGCCGGCGGGAAGCGGGCCATGAGTCCTGCCCTGAGGGATGCCCGCGGTCCGTCATCCGCGCGGACCACGGCGCCCCCCGCTTCCAAGGGAACAATTTCCGCGGCGAACGCCCCGGCAGCAGTGGCAGCGACCGCCCGCTGGTGGCTCCGGAGGGCGAAATCGTCCTGTCGTTCGCGGCTGACGAAGAATTCCCGCGCCACATTTTCAGCGGCCACCCCCATGTCCGGGTCCCCGAACTCAGGCGGCACAAAGGTGGCTCGGGTGTAGAAGTCCGGCTCGCCGTCGGGGTCCTGGTTCCGCCGGGCACGCAGCGGGGCAGTACTGATGCTCTCCACTCCCCCGGCCAGGAAGACGCCGTTACCGCCTGCGGCCACGAGCCGGGACGCCAGGGCGATGGCGTCGAGTCCGGAACCGCACTGCCGGTCCACGGTCAGTCCGGGAACGCCCACCGGCAGTCCCGCCTGCAATGCGGCATACCGGGCCAGGTTTCCGCCTCCGCCCACCGCATTGCCGATCACGACGTCGCTGACGTCCGAACCGGCAACACCCGTGGCCGCCAGGAGTGAACGCAGGACCGGGGCGAGGAGATCCTCGACGCGGAGCGACTTCAATTGTCCGTTGGCGCGGCAAATAGGTGTGCGCAGGGCGGCAATGATCACCGGCTGGCGCGAAGGGTCCAGCCCGGTGCCCGGCTCGCGGCTAGGCAAGGGGATTCGCCCGCGGATCGTTGTTCTCAATCCAGTCGAGCAACAGCTGGCGGCTGACCTTCCCGCGGTCCGTCACGGGCAATTCGGACAGCGTGAAATACCGCTGGGGTCGCTTGTCCCGGGCGAGCAAACCGTCCAGGCCGGTCTTGACCTGGGTTGCCGTCACCGAACCGTAGGCCGGAACGATTCCTGCGACAACTTTCTGGCCGCGGACCTCGTCCGGTATTCCGGCCGCCACCGCCGCCGAGACCCCGGGGACCGAGGCCAGGGCGAGCTCCACCTCATGGGGATAGACGTTCCTGCCCGAGGTGATGATCATGTCGGACCGACGGCCGAGGATATGCAGGACACCGGAGTCCACGTAGCCCTGGTCCCCCACCGTGTACCAACCGTCAAAGCACCGCAGCGCCTGGCCGTCGTCGCCCCACAAATACCCATTGCTGACCATGCCGGAGCGGACGCAGATGTTCCCGTCGGTCCCGTCGGGCACCTCCGCGCCGTCGTCGTCCATGATCCTGAGTTCGACGCCGGGAAACGGTCCGCCGATTCCCGTGCCGCCGGCGTCGAGCGGTTCCCCGGCAGCGAGGCGCGTTCCGGAAACGAAACTGAGTTCGGACGCACCGTAGTACTCGAAAATCGCGGCATTGGGCGCCCAACGCCTGGCGGCCTCGAGGGTGCGGGCGTCCAGCTTCGAGCCTGCGCAGATGATGCTCCGCACGCCGGATGCGTCCACGCCTCCGGCCAGTCCGCGTTCGCTCAACAGGCGCAGCATGGTGGGCACCAGGACCACGCGGGTGATGCCGTCGTAAGCGATGGCACCGTGGACATCGCCGACGTCGAAGGTCTCCGTGGTGTGGAAGGCCGCTCCGGCATACAGGCATTCCGATAGTGCGTACAGGTTCAGGCTCGCGGCGAGCGGTCCGGGCGCGAGTGTCCTGTCCTCCTGTGTCAGCCCGAAGAATTCGATGGAGGCGTCAAACGAGACCTGCCACGAACGCCGGGTACGGGTGAAGGCCTTGGGGACGGAGGTGGTTCCGGAGGTCAGGCCGATCAGGAACGTGGTGTCGGGAGGGCCGTCGGACAGCTCGTCGCTGGCGGTCTTCGGGCCCGTGGCGGAAGTCTGTGCGGCGGCGGGCCCGGCTTGTCCGATCCTCTGCGTGACCTCATCGATCATGGCCTGCGGCCACAACGGGTCGAGCACGGCGCAGCGCCGCTCGCCGGCCACAGCGGCCGCGTACGCCACCACGAACCCGAGGGAATTGGGCTCGGCGAGTACCGTCGTCGCGGGCGTCTCCCCAAGGCGCAAGGTTGCGGCGTCCCTGAGGTCAGCCCAGTTGAGCCGTTTGCCGCCAACGACGACGGCAGTGTCGTCGGGGCGTTCATCGGCCCAAAGCTGAAGTTTGTCCAGGAAAGGCATCATCGAATTTTAGCCTCTGCGGCGGGTCAGCGGCGTTCTATGACGCTGTGCGGGTACGACGACGGCCGGCCACCTTCGCAGGAAGGTGACCGGCCGTCGTCGTACCCTAAGCCGGGGCTGGGGACCTAGATGTTGAAGCCGAGGGCCCGCATCTGGTCTTTGCCGTCGTCCGTGATCCGCTCGGGACCCCACGGCGGCATCCATACCCAATTGAGGCGCCAGTCGTCCACGATGCCGTCGAGCGACTGGCCGACCTGCTCTTCAAGGACGTCCGTCAGCGGGCATGCCGCCGTCGTCAGCGTCATGTCGATGAGCAGGGCGCCGTCCTCTTCCGAGTACTTCAGACCGTAGAGCAGCCCAAGGTCCACCACGTTGACACCGAGTTCCGGGTCAATGACATCCTTGAGCGCCTCCTCGACGTCCTCGAGGCTGGTGCGAGCCGCGTTGATTTCGGTCATGGCGGGAGTCCTAACTAGGCCTGTGCTGCGGCAGCAGCGATGGTGGCTGCGCCGGCGCCCGTGGCGTAACGGTCGTAGCCTTCTTCTTCGAGGCGGTCGGCCAGTTCAGGGCCGCCCTCTTCGACAACCTGGCCATCAACAAACACGTGGACGAAGTCCGGCTTGATGTAGCGCAGGATCCGGGTGTAGTGGGTGATGAGCAGGGTACCCATGTTGCCCGTGGCGTGGGCGCGGTTGACGCCCTCGGAGACGACCTTGAGCGCGTCGACGTCCAGGCCGGAGTCGGTCTCGTCAAGCACGGCGAACTTCGGCTTGAAGAGTTCGAGCTGGAGGATCTCCACGCGCTTCTTCTCACCGCCGGAGAAGCCCTCGTTGACGTTGCGCTGTGCGAAGTCGGCGTCGATACGCAGCTGCTGCATGGCCGCCTTGACGTCCTTGGTCCAGGTGCGGAGGGCAGGAGCTTCGCCATCGATTGCCGTCTTGGCGGTGCGCAGGAAGTTGGTCATGGTCACGCCCGGAACCTCTACGGGGTACTGCATTGCCAGGAAGACGCCTGCACGGGCGCGCTGGTCAACGCTCATGGCCAGTACGTCTTCGCCGTCGAGCGTGATGGTGCCCCTCGTGACGTTGTAGCGCGGGTGGCCGGCAATGGTGGACGCCAGGGTGGACTTGCCCGAACCGTTGGGGCCCATGATTGCGTGGGTCTCGCCGGTCTTGATGGTCAGGCTGACGCCCTTCAGGATCTCCTTGGTGCCCTGCTCCGTCTCGATGCTGACGTGCAGGTCCTTGATCTCAAGAGTAGACATGCTCTTCTTTCTTTCGTAAGTCTTTAGGCACTTGGCGCTCAGTAGTTCTGTACTGAGGCGCCGTTCACAACGTTGGTCACGTCCACGTAGACGTCGTCGCCGTCGAGGGTGACGGCGAAGACGGGGACGGGGTCATAGGCAGGGAGCTGCAAGGGTTGTCCGGTGCGGAGATCGAACTGGGAGCCGTGGCCCCAGCATTCGATCGCGCAGCCTTCGATTTCGCCCTCGGAGAGCGAAATGTCCGCATGCGAGCAGGTGTCGCCGATGGCGTGGATCTCCCCCATCGAATCCTTGACGATGGCTACGGGGTAGTCATCGATCAGGATGCGCAGCGCCTGCTTGACCTGGATCTCGTTGGCGTTGCATACCAGTTCGCCTTGTGGCTGTTCGCTCATAGTCTGTTTTCCCTGCTTGGCTTGTATTAGTTGTCGGTCGCGGCGAGCTCGCGCTCAACAGCTTCGGTCAGGCGCTCTTCGAGTTCCGGTACCTTGATCTGCTGGATGATCTCGTTGAGGAAGCCACGGACCACCAAACGGCGGGCTACGTCTTCAGGGATGCCGCGTGCCATGAGGTAGAACAAGTGTTCGTCATCGAAGCGGCCGGTGGCGCTGGCGTGGCCGGCGCCCTCGATCAGGCCGGTTTCGATTTCCAGGTTCGGCACGGAGTCCGCGCGTGCACCGTCGGTGAGGACCAGGTTGCGGTTGGCCTCGTAGGAGTCGGTGCCTTCTGCTTCCTTGCGGATCAGGACGTCGCCCACCCACACGGTGTGTGCGTTGCGGCCCTGCAGGGCACCCTTGTACAGCACGCGGGACTTGCAGTTGGCAACGGCGTGGTCAACGAACAGGCGCTGCTCGAGGTGCTGGCCGGCGTCGGCGAAGTACAGGCCGAACATCTCGGCTTCCGCGCCGGGAGCCGTGAAGCGCGTGGACGGAGTCATGCGCACGACGTCGCCGCCGAGGCTGACCACGATGTGCTTGAACTTGGCGTCACGGCCCAGCTTGGCCTGCTGCGACGAGGCGTGAACGGCGTCGTCGTTCCATTCCTGGAGCGAGATGACCGTCAGGTCGGCACCGTCTTCGACGAGGATTTCGACGTTCTGCGAAACGATTGCACTGCCCTGGTGGTCCAGCACGATCCGGGACTTCGAGAAGCGGCCTGCCACGATCACGATGTGCTGGGCGGAAGCTTCAGCAGAGGTGCCGGTCAGCAGGACGGACACTTCGCCGTCGAGCTGGAGCTCGGCGGGCACCGTGATGACGGTGGCCTCGGTAAAGTTCTCCCAAGCGTTGGCGGACACGCGGTCCTCCGGGATGGCCGCCGAGCCGATGCGGGCGTCATCCCGCCCCACGGTCTCGACGACGACGCCCTCCGGGGCGGTAACGGCGACGGACGGCGCCGAACCGGAGAGGACCTCGTTGTGAAGGCCGCGAAGCCGCTTGAGCGGGGTGAAGCGCCAGTCTTCTTCGAGACCGGTGAGGGGCTTGAAGTCAGCCAGCTTGTACGAGGTCAGCCGACCTGCGCGCGAACTGTCCGGAATTCCAACGCCGCCGCCGTGGGAGTGGCTCTTGGCCGAGGCGCCCGCGAGCGGTCCGGCCGAAGGCGCCTGTTCCGAGGTCTTTTCCGAGGTGGAAGACGTGTTGGTGCCGGTGTTGACCGGTGAGAGGTTCTCGCCCTCTTCGGTGAAGCCGTCAATAAAGGGGTGTGCCGATGGCGCGCCGATGCGGGCCTTTTCAGTAGTGATTTCAGTCATTGCTAACCGACGGATCCTTCCATCTGCAGTTCAATCAGGCGGTTGAGTTCAAGGGCGTATTCCATAGGCAACTCACGGGCAATCGGCTCAATGAAGCCGCGCACGATCATGGCCATGGCCTCGTCCTCGGGCATACCGCGAGACATCAGATAGAAGAGCTGCTCCTCACTGACTCGGGAAACGGTGGCCTCGTGACCCATCACCACGTCATCCTCGCGGATGTCGATGTAGGGATAGGTGTCGGAACGGGAAATGGTATCTACCAGCAAGGCGTCGCAACGCACGGTGTTGGCGGAGTGCTTGGCGCCTTCGCGGACCTGGACCAGGCCCCGGTAGGCTGCACGACCGCCGCCGCGGGCCACGGACTTGGAAATGATGGAGCTCTTGGTGTTCGGCGCGATGTGGACCATCTTCGAGCCGGTGTCCTGGTGCTGGCCTTCGCCGGCGAAGGCGATGGACAGGGTCTCACCCTTGGCGTGCTCGCCGACCAGGTAGACAGCCGGGTACTTCATGGTCACCTTGGAGCCGATGTTGCCATCGATCCATTCCATGGTGGCGCCTTCTTCGCAGATAGCGCGCTTGGTGACCAGGTTGTACACGTTCGTGGACCAGTTCTGGATGGTCGTGTAACGGACGCGGGCGCCCTTCTTCACGATGATTTCCACCACTGCGGAGTGCAACGAGTCCGAGGTGTAGATCGGAGCGGTGCAGCCTTCGATGTAGTGGACGTAGGAGTCCTCGTCCGCGATGATCAGGGTGCGCTCGAACTGGCCCATGTTCTCGGTGTTGATGCGGAAGTAGGCCTGCAGCGGGATGTCCACGTGGACGCCCTTGGGGACGTACACGAACGAACCGCCTGACCACACGGCCGTGTTCAGCGACGCGAACTTGTTGTCGCCCACCGGAATGATGGTGCCGAAGTACTCCTGGAAGATCTCCGGGTGCTCACGGAGCGCGGTGTCCGTGTCCAGGAAGATGACGCCCTGCTTTTCCAGGTCCTCGCGGATCTGGTGGTACACAACCTCGGACTCGTACTGCGCGGCCACGCCGGACACGAGGCGGCTGCGCTCGGCTTCCGGGATGCCCAGCTTCTCGTAGGTGTTGCGGATGTCCTCGGGCAGGTCTTCCCAGGTGGCAGCCTGCTTCTCGGTGGAGCGCACGAAGTACTTGATGTTGTCGAAGTCGATGCCGGAGAGGTCTGCACCCCAGGTGGGCATCGGCTTGCGGTCGAAGTACTTCAAACCCTTCAGGCGGAGGTCCAGCATCCACTGCGGCTCGTTCTTCTTGGCCGAAATGTCGCGGACTACCTCTTCGTTGAGACCACGGCGTGCGTTGGCGCCGACGTCGTTCTTGTCAGCCCATCCGTACTCGTAGTTGCCAATACCGTGCAGCTCGGGATTCTTCTCCAGAATCTCCGAGATCACAGCACCGTCAGCTAGCGCTTTCTCTGCTGTTCCTTCAGCTAATTGACCCGTCATCACGGCCTTTCTTACTGATTGTTGGATTCGACATGGGGCGTGGCCCGCAGCTTAGGAAACCCGAGGGCCTCCTTGGCGGCCGGCCTGCCTGTAGGAATGTGGGTGGTGCAGACATGCCCGCCCTGCGCGAGGGTGGAGAGCCTGCGGACGTCGACGCCGACCAAACGGGAAAACAGTTCGGTCTCAGTGTCACAAAAAACGGGGAATTCCGCGGCGAGCTGCTGGATGGGGCAATGGCCCTGGCACAGCTGGACGCTCGAGAGGGATGCGGGCAAGGGCGACTTGGTCTCAATCGACGCAGCCGACGCGACGTATCCGTCCCTGCTCAGCGCCTTGGACAGGGCCACAGCACGGGCTGCGATATCGGAACCGGCCCGGTCGACCTCGGGTGCGTAGCGCTGTTCCATCTCGGCGAAGCGCTCTACTGCATAGTCCCTGACTGCTTGTTCGCCCGCAAGGTCCCGCAGCCGCCGCAGCGCAGAACTTGCAATGTTAAGGTAGTCATCCCCGAGCTTCGACTGGCCTTGGGAGCTGAGGACATAGCGACGGGCCGGCCGTCCCGCGCCGGCACCCGCCTTCGCTACGCGTTTTACCTCGATGACCCCGGCACGCTGAAGGTGATCCAGGTGCCGGCGGACAGCTGCAGGGGTGAAGCCCAGCATGTCGCCAAGTTCAGCCGCGCTGACAGGACCGTGCTCCAGCACCGCGTTGAGAACCCGGTCCCGGGTGCGGTCTTCCGCATCGGCCACGCCGACGGCTGTGCCACCGGGCACAGGCGCGACGGCGCTGTGCCTTGCGGGCGGCCTTGCGGGCACGGAAACAGAACTCCTCATGGAATACACAACACAATCATGTCGTAATTTAGTCCGTGCATCCAGTAAGGCAAGGCTGGCCTGCCGCACCTTCCCCTGCACCCCTACTACTTCACGTAGAATACTTTGGTGCGATCTCCCGAATCCCCTGTCCTCACCATCGATGGACTCATCAAGGACGTTGGCCCGCTGGCTTCCCTTGACGGCAAGATGCTCCGGGTGGTCAGCGGACTGTCCATGTTCGCAGAACGCGGCCAGGTCACGGCCTTGCTGGGCGCCAACGGTGCAGGCAAGACAACAACGCTCGAATGCGCGCAAGGCCTTCAAAAGCGCACCGGCGGCCGGATCGAACTCCTCGGCGAAGACCCTGACACGGCCGGGGCAAACCTTCGTTCGCGCGTCGGCGTGATGCTGCAGGACGGCGGCCTGCCGCCGTCGGCCCGTCCCATCCCCTTGCTTCGGCACATTGCGGGCATGTACCGGAACCCGCTTCCCCTGGACGGGCTCGTGGAGCGCTTGGGCATCGACTCCTTCAGCCGCACCGGCGTCCGCCGCTTGTCCGGCGGCCAAAAGCAACGGCTCTCGCTTGCGGCTGCCCTCATCGGCAATCCCCAAGTCCTGTTCCTGGACGAGCCCAGCGCGGGCCTCGATCCCCAGTCGCGCCAAATCGTCTTTGAGCTCATCGCCGAACTGCGGGACGCCGGCATGGGCATCATCCTCACCACGCACCTCATGGACGACGCCCAGAGGCTTGCGGACTATGTCTACATCATCGATGCCGGCCGCAATGTCGCTGAGGGCACCGTCGCCGACTTGTTGAGCCACGGCCACGAGGCCATGGACGGGGTGACCGAACGCACCCTGTTCTTTGACGCCCCGGCCGGCCTGGACATTGCGGCGGCCATCGGCGACGAACTGACCATCACTGAAAGCCGGGCGGGCAGCTACGCGATCGCCGGCACACTGACGCCCCAGCATCTGGCGAAGCTCACGGCCTGGTGGGCCGAGAAGGGCATCATGCCGGCATCCCTCCGCTTGGAGGCCCGCAGCTTGGAAGACGTTTTCCTGGACATTTCCGGAAGGGACATCCGATGACCAACGCAGCCCCCGCCCTCGGCATGCCCGACGCCGGACCGGCGCCCTTGATGCGCAGGATCCTGCTGCAGGGCCGCTACGAAACTTTGACCATGATCCGGAACGGCGAGCAGCTGATCCTCGCGGTGATCATGCCCTTGCTGGCCTTGGTGGGACTGTCCGTCACACCGCTGCTCGATGGCCTCGGCGCCAATCGGGTGGACATCGCAACCCCGGGCGTTCTCGCACTGTGTGCCATGTCCACGGCATTCACCGGCCAGGGCATTGCCACGGGCTTCGACCGCCGCTACGGCGTGCTCCGCTTCCTGTCGACCACTCCCCTTGGCCGGACGGGCCTCATCGCCGGCAAGATCATCGCCGTCTTGGCCGTCCTGGTTCTCCAGGTCCTGGTGATCGGCGCCGTGGCCGCGTTGCTTGGCTGGCATCCGCGTCCCGAAGGCTGGCTTCCCGGCCTGGGCCTGCTGGTTCTCGGTGCTGCCGCGTTCACTGCGCTCGGGCTCCTGGTTGCCGGCACGGTGCGGCCGGAGGCTACGCTCGCCATCACCAACCTGCTCTGGATCCTGCTGGGCGCCCTCGGTGGAATCGTGGTTCCTGCCGAGCGATTGCCGGACTTGGCGCAAAGCATCGTGCACTTCCTGCCCTCAGGAGCCCTGGGACAGTCACTCAGGGACGCTTTCCTCCATGGCAGCGTCTCCCTGCCCTACGTTCTTGTGCTGTTGCTGTGGACAATCGTCCCTGGCGCGGCTGCCGTCCGCTGGTTCAAATGGAACTGAGTGTCCCGTTGTGGAACCGAACCGTCAGCGTGAATTGAGTACCGAGAATTGAGAACACTGTGAGCACGGCTTCCCGCCTCCCGAAGTCCATCCAGCAGTTGACCGCCAAGCTGCCCACGGAAGTCAACAGCACCATCCGCAGGCTGGCGATGTTGTCCCTGGTCGGCCAGGTGGTCCTGGTGGTCACCGGCGGCGCGGTCCGGCTGACATCCTCTGGGCTCGGTTGCCCGACATGGCCGCGCTGTACCAGCGGTTCGCTCGTGAATACGCCGGAGATGGGTATCCACGGCTTCATCGAGTTCGGCAACCGGATGCTGACATTCGCCTTGGCGGCCATCGCCGTCCTGATGCTGGTGTATTTGTGGAACCTCCGCAAGGAACGCAGCGACCTTTTCCTCCTGGCCATGGGCCTGCTTGCGAGCATCCCGGCACAGGCCATCATCGGCGGCATCACCGTGCTGTCCAATCTGAACCCCTGGGTTGTCGGACTGCACTTCCTGGTTTCCATGGCCCTGGTCGTCTTCTCCACGCTCCTGGTCAACCGCGCCTATGGCCGGACCGGCCGCTTCATGAAACGGCCGTTGGCAGCGATTCCGGGCGCCATCGGCCCCGTCATGACCGCCGTTGCGTTCTTCTCGGCAGTCGCTGTGTGCCTCGGCGTCGTGGTGACCGGCGCCGGACCGCACGCCGGGGACGCGAACGCCCCCCGCAACGATCTCGACTGGGACCTCGTCTCGCACATCCACGCAGTGCCGGCGTACCTCATCACGGCTGGGGCCGTCTTCGCCGTCTACTTCGTCCTGCGCAAGGGCATCACCGGCCCGTTCCGCACTGCGACACTGCTGCTGCTCGCCGTGACGGTCCTGCAGGCGGTCATTGGCTTTGCCCAGTACTACAACGGCATCCCGGCCCTCCTGGTAGGCGCCCACATGTTGGGTGCCGCCCTGCTCATGAGTGCCGCCACGAACGCTGCGGATGTGGCACGCTTCAGCCCGAAGCTCTAGGCGTTTCTCCTTCAGCGACTGCCGCCGTCGTACCTCAGCAGGTGTGGGAATAACCGCACATCAGGCTTCGGCGGGGTGGAGGACTACCTTGGTCCAACCGTCCTCGCGGCTGTCGAAGTTCCTGTACCCCTCGGGGGCCTGGTCCAGCGGCAGCTCGTGGCTGACGATGAATGAGGGGGTGGCTTTGCCGCCAGCGATGAGGTCGCGCAGGGCCCGGTTGTATTTCTTGACGGGACACTGGCCGGAGCCCATGGTCTGTCCTTTAAACCAGTAGTTTCCGTAGTCGAAGGCCACTTGGCCCTGCCGGGCGAGTTTGTCGGGGGCTCCAGGGTCCTGTGGCAGGAACACGCCTACGACGCCCAGACCGCCGACGAACCGGACCGAGTCCACGAGCCGGTTCAGGGTCATGTTGGGATGTTCGGTTCCGCCCGGGTCGTGGGCCTGGTAGCCGACGCATTCGCAGCCCCGGTCAGCCCCGAACCCCATGGTCTGGTCCTTGACGAATTCAACGGGGTCCACCTCCGCATCGTTAACGGGGATGGCGCCGATCTGCTCCGCCAGTTTCAGCCGGTCACTTTGGCGGTCCACGACCATGACTTTGCCGGCGCCTTTGATAATCGCCGAGTAGGCGGCCATGAGGCCGACTGGTCCTGCGCCGTAAATGACCACCGAGTCTCCGGGGTACACCCCCGCCAGTTCGGTGGCGTGCCAGCCGGTGGGGAAAATGTCGGCGACCATGACGTAGTCGAGCTCTTTCTCCACGGCGTCCTCGCCCAAGCGCAGGCAGTTGAAGTCCCCGTATGGCACCCGCAGGTACTCGGCCTGTCCGCCCTGGTACGGACCCATGTCCGCGAACCCGTAGGCTGCGCCGGCGAGGTGGGGTTCTGGCTGCATGGTCAGGCAGTAATTAGTGAAACCCCGTTCGCAGTTTTTACAGAATCCGCAGGCAATGTTGAACGGCAGCACGACGCGTTCGCCCACCTTTACTTTGCTGACGGCCGGGCCCGTCTCGATCACTTCGCCCAGGTTCTCGTGCCCGAAGGCGCGTCCGGGTTCGAAGCTGGTGCGGCCTTCATACATGTGCAGGTCCGAGCCGCAGATATTGGTCGTGGTAATCCGGACCAGCACGTCGGCCGGATGTTCGATTTTGGCATCCGGTACGTCCTCGACGCTGACGTCATTCGGTCCTTTGTAAACTACTGCCTTCATTTTTCCGCTCTTTTCTTTTATCCCATCCCGGCCGTTGCCCAAGGCGTCGTAGCTTCCGGGTGCGCAGCAAAGTCACGGGCATGCAGGACAGCGGCCCGAAACGGCCGGGGTGTCACCTGGATACACGCATGTGGAACTGGCGAGTAAGGGGGGAAACAAGGATTGTGGTCCCCGAACCCACCACAGGGTCGGGAGGCCAAAGGCTTCCAGGCGGCAGGCTCATCCGGGAAAGTCCCGCCCGGCCCGTCCGCCCGCAAAAGGGAAATTGATCGAGCCTTAATAGTAAGCACCCTTAGCAAAGGTGTCGAGAGGTTACCGGAAACTGAAAAGACCCTCGTCCACATCATCACGACGTGAAGGAGGGTCGTTCGTTTGCCCGCTAAAGCTGCGCGGGGGTTTGCCATATGCCCCTATAAGTGACCGGGCGTTTGCCGATGAGCCCCTATAAGTGACCGGGCGTTTGCCGGTGAGCGGCCGTCAGCCGCCGATGATCGGGGAACCGATGAACGGGTCCACCGCGAGGGCAATGAAGAGAAGAGTCAGGTAGCTGATGGAGCCGTGGAAGACCTTCATGGCGCCCTTGTTCGAGACGTCCCCGCCCTGTGCCCGGTTGTAGAGGGCATGGGATTCGTACAGGAACCAGGCGCCGGCAAGGACGGCGGCGATGGTGTACACCCAGCCCGCGCGGCCAACCGGCACCAAAAGCAGCGAGCACACCACCATGGCCCAGGCGTAGAGAACCACCTGGACGGAAACCACCTTGGCACCGGCGATGGCACCGAGCATGGGGACGTTGGCGTTGCGGTAGTCCTCGCCGTACCGCATGGACAGCGGCCAGTAGTGCGGAGGAGTCCACAGGAAAATCACCATGAAGAGCACGACGGCGGGCCACTCAACAGTGTTTGTCACCGCAGCCCAGGCGATCAGCACGGGGAAGCAGCCGGCGGCACCGCCCCATACGATGTTCTGTGCCGTGCGGCGCTTGAGGATCATCGTGTAGATGACAACGTAGAAAACAATCGCACCAAGGCCTAGCCACGCCGAAAGCGGGTTGGCCCCGAACCAGAGGATGGCGATGGAGGCAGTTCCAAGGATCCACGCGAAGACGAGTGCTTCGCGGGGGGTGACCTCGCCCGTCACGAGGGGACGCTTTTCGGTGCGGTGCATCAACTTGTCGATGTCGCGGTCGATGTAACAGTTGAAGACCCCTGCGCTGCCGGCTGCGAAGGCGCCGCCCACCAACGTGGCAAGTATCAAGCCGATCGAGGGGAAGCCCCGTTCCGCGAAGATCATGGTGGGCAGGGTGCTGACCAGAAGCAATTCGATCACGCGGGGTTTGGTCAGTGCCAGATACGCCTTGAACTTACGGGACATTCCGCGCTTCCCCACAACCGGGGAAGCATTGAGGGGCGTATCTGTTGTGCTCACGTTGGCAGTCACTCTGTTCTTTGCTGGTGTTGTCAAGGCGGGTTTCCGCGGTGGCGCACTCGCCGCTGGTGGCCTCCAGATATCATACCGTGGCCTGTCCGGCGCCACGGCACCGGCGAACTTTCCATTGTTTCCGAAAGTTCACCGGCACTTTGACGTCGCGGTGATTCATAAAACGGAATTTGCGTCCATTTTTTGAGATTCCCACCATCCGAGGCTGCGAACCGGGCTAAGCTGTCTGCAGATCAGCTCACGCAGGTTTCCGAGAAAGCGTATTCTCAGATTTGCATGTCTGGATGATAGATCAACGTTTCAATGGTGAACGGCTGGTAGGAACTTCGCAGCGGGCGCCATCCTGTGCCCGAGGCTTGCCATGTGCCGTCACCAGCCGTCAGCACAGAGAGGGGCTCGGTTTACGTGCCACATTTGGAAGAGCAAGAACTGACTTGGACCAGCCTGGACCAGCGCGCCGTGGACACCATCCGCGTTTTGGCCGCTGACGCCGTCGAGAAGGTCGGCAACGGTCACCCCGGCACGGCCATGAGCCTTGCACCGGCCGCCTACCTGCTGTTCCAGAAGCTGATGCGCCACGACCCGAAGCACCCGGACTGGATCGGCCGCGACAGGTTCATCCTGTCCCCCGGACACACGTCGCTGACCCTGTACATCCAGCTGTTCCTTTCCGGCTACGGCCTGGAGCTGAAGGACCTCGAGGCCCTGCGCACCTGGGGTTCGCTGACCCCGGGCCACCCGGAATACAAGCACACCGCCGGCGTCGAGATCACCACCGGCCCGCTGGGCCAGGGCCTGGCCTCCTCGGTGGGCTTCGCCTACTCGCAGCGCCGCCAACGCGGCCTGTTCGACGCCGATGCTCCCGCCGGCGAGAGCCCGTTCGACCACACCATCTGGGTCATTGCCTCCGACGGCGACCTCCAGGAAGGTGTCACCTCGGAAGCTTCTTCACTGGCCGGGCACCAGGAACTGGGCAACCTCGTGGTGATCTACGACGAGAACCACATCTCCATCGAAGACGACACCGACATCGCGTTCACCGAAGACGTGCTCAAGCGCTACGAAGCCTACGGCTGGCACACCCAGCGCGTGGACTGGACCAAGACCGGCGAATACGTCGAAGATGTCCAGGAGCTCTACGGTGCCCTGCTCGCCGCGAAGGCCGAGACGTCCAAGCCGTCCATCATCTCGCTGCGCACCATCATCGGCTACCCTGCTCCCAAGAAGCAGAACACCGGCAAGATCCACGGTTCCGCCCTCGGCGCCGAGGAAGTCGCAGCACTGAAGGAAGTACTGGGCTTCGACCCCGAGCGTTCCTTCCAGGTTGACGAGGACGTCCTGGCACACGCCCGTGCCGTCATCGAACGCGGCGCAGCCGAGCGCAGCGAATGGCAGGCATCCTTCGAGGCCTGGCAGACCGCCAACCCGGAGGGCGCTGCACTGCTTGAGCGCATCGAGGCCAAGAAGCTTCCTGTCGAGCTCGACGCCGCGCTGCCGGTGTTCGAAGCGGGCAAGGAAGTTTCCACCCGCGCCGCGTCCGGCAAGGTCCTGAACGCGATCGGCCCGGTCCTGCCGGAACTGTGGGGCGGCTCGGCCGACCTCGCCGAGTCCAACAACACCACCATCGAGGGTTCGCCGTCGTTCATTCCGGCCTCGCGGTCCACCGGCGCGTGGAAGGGCAACCCCTACGGCCGGGTGCTGCACTTCGGCATCCGCGAGCACGCCGCGGCGTCGATCGTGAACGGCATCTCCCTGCACGGCCGAACCCGGGCGTTCTCCGGCACGTTCCTGATCTTCAGCGACTACCAGCGTCCCGCGATCCGCCTTGGCGCCCTCATGGGTGTTCCGTCGCTGTACGTCTGGACCCACGACTCCATCGGCCTGGGCGAAGACGGCCCCACCCACCAGCCGGTGGAACAGCTGTCCACCCTGCGCGCCATCCCGGGCCTGGACGTTGTCCGTCCCGGCGACGCCAACGAGGTGGCCGCAGCATGGAAGACCATGCTTGAAAACCACGAGAACCCGGCAGGCATCGTGCTGACCCGCCAGAACATCCCGACGTACGCACGCGGCGAGGGCGTTGCCGAGGGTGACACCTTCGGTTCCACCTCAGGCGTCGCAAAGGGCGGCTACGTCCTGGCAGAGGCTTCGAAGGACGGCGCCACCGTCCCGGCCGACGTCATCCTGATCGGCACCGGTTCCGAGGTCCAGCTGGCCGTGAACGCCCGCGAAGCGCTCCAGGCCGAAGGCATCGCCACCCGCGTCGTTTCGATGCCGTGCGTCGAGTGGTTCAACAAGCAGGACTCCGCCTACCGCGAGTCCGTCCTCCCGGCCGCCATCAAGGCCCGCGTCTCGGTCGAAGCCGGCCTGGCACTGGGCTGGAAGGAATTCGTCGGCGACGCCGGACGCTCCATCAGCCTCGAGCACTTCGGCGCCTCGGCGGACTACAAGCGGCTCTTCAAGGAGTTCGGCATCACGGCAGAAGCAGTCGCCGCCGCCGCCAAGGACTCCCTCGCGGGTCTCAGTAGCTGAAAACGCGTTTGAGACGAATCCGACAGCAACGAACAGATTTCCAAGGAGATTAAAGAAATGACTACGACTCCCACCCAGCAGCTTTCCGACGCCGGCGTTTCCATCTGGCTTGACGACCTTTCCCGGGAACGCCTGTCCAGCGGCACCTTGCAGAAGCTCATCGACGAGAAGAACGTGGTTGGCGTCACCACCAACCCGTCCATCTTCCACGCCGCCATCACCGCCGGCAGCGACTACGACGCCGTGATCTCCGAAGAGGCCGCCAGGGGCGCCACCGTCGAAGAAACCGTCTTCGAGATCACCACCCGCGACGTTGCCGACGCGTGCGACCTCTTCGCACCGGTCGCGGCAGCGAGCAAGGGCGTCGATGGCCGAGTCTCCATCGAGGTGGACCCGCGCCTCGCATGGGACACCGAAGGCACCATCGCCGAGGCCAAGCACCTGTACAAGAAGGTCAACAAGGACAACGTCCACATCAAGATCCCGGCAACCCTTGAGGGCCTCGCCGCCATCACGGCAACCTTGGCCGAGGGCATCAGCGTCAACGTGACCCTGATCTTCTCCCTGGAGCGCTACCGCGCCGTCATCAACGCCTTCCAGTCCGGCCTTGAGCTGGCCAAGGAAAACGGCCACGACCTCTCCAAGATCCACTCGGTGGCGTCCTTCTTCGTCTCCCGTGTGGACACCGAGATCGACAAGCGCCTCAACGCCATCGGCACCGATGAAGCCAAGGCCCTCAAGGGCAAGGCAGGCGTCGCCAACGCCCGCCTGGCCTACCAGGTCTACGAAGAGCTGTTCTCCACCGAGCGCTGGGCAGTCCTTGCCGCCGCCGGCGCGCTTCCGCAGCGCCCGCTGTGGGCTTCGACCGGCGTGAAGGACCCGGCATACCCGGACACCTTGTACGTCACCGAACTGGTCGCCGCCGGCGTCGTCAACACCATGCCGGAAAAGACCCTCGACGCCACGTTCGACCACGGGGTAGTCACCGGTGACACCATCTCCGGCACCTACGAGGAAGCAAACAGCGTCCTCAACGCACTGGAAGGCCTGGGCATCTCCTACAACGACGTCGTCGCAATCCTCGAATCCGAGGGCCTGGACAAGTTCGTCGCCAGCTGGAAGGAACTTCTGGCCGACGTCGAAGGCGCCCTCGCCTCTGCACGGAAGGCTTCCTAACCCACATGAGCACTCTCAGCTACGACGCCAGCGGTGCTGCGCAGCAGGCCATTGAGCAGCACATCCCGGCACTTGTCGAAGACCGGATTGCCACGAGGATTTTCGCGAAGGACCACACTCTGTGGGGTCCGGATGCCGAATCCGAATCCGCCATCCGTCTTGGATGGGTGGAAGCGGCAACCGTATCCCAGCCTTTGGTCGAAGGGATCCTGGAACTCCGGGATGCCCTCCGGGCCGAAGGAGTCTCCCGCATTGTCCTGTGTGGCATGGGCGGCTCTTCGCTTGCCCCCGAGGTCATTGCCGGCACCGCCGGCGTCGAGCTGACCGTGCTGGACAGCACAGACCCCGAACAGGTCGGTGCTGCCCTCGCGGACCGCCTGGCCGAGACCGCGATCGTGGTCTCCTCCAAGTCGGGCTCCACCGTGGAGACCGACTCGCAGCGGCGGGTATTCGAGCAGGCCTTCACCGAGGCCGGCATCGATGCCAAGAGCCGCATCGTCGTCGTGACCGATCCCGGTTCGCCGCTGGACAAGGCCTCCCGTGAAGCCGGCTACCGTGCCGTTTTCAACGCCGACCCGAACGTCGGCGGCCGCTTTTCGGCGCTGACGGCTTTCGGCTTGGTTCCCAGTGGCCTCGCCGGGGTCGACATCCAGGCCTTCCTGGACGAGGCCGAGGAAGCTGCGGAGATCCTCAACGAGGACTCCCCTGAAAACATCGGGCTCCGGCTCGGTGCTGCGCTCGGTGGAACCACCCCGCTGCGCAACAAGATCGTCATCGTCGAAGACGGTTCCGGCATTGTCGGATTTGCGGACTGGGCCGAGCAGCTCATCGCCGAGTCCACCGGCAAGCTCGGCACGGGGGTCCTGCCGGTTGTTGCAGGCCCGTCCGCACCCGAGGTCAGCAGCGGCGCGGAAGACGTCCTGGTGATCCGGCTCGTCGGTGCGGACTCCGACGTCGAACTCGGTGCGAACGAGGCCGCCATCGCCGGTGGCCTGGCCACCCAGATGTTCGTCTGGGAATTCGCTACCGCGGTCGCAGGGCGCCTGCTGGGCATCAACCCCTTTGACCAGCCCGACGTCGAGGCAGCCAAGATTGCCGCGCGCGGCCTGTTGGACGCCCGTCCCGAGCCGACGCCGGCGAACTTCGTCGACGGCGTGATCGAGGTCCGCGGGGGTGCGTGGCTCGGCGACGCCGCAACGGCCGCCGACGCCGTCAAGGCCCTCCTCGGTGAACTCGGCACGGACGGCTACCTCAGCGTCCAGGCATATTTCGACCGGATCGCGTTCGCGCAGCTGGAGGGCATCCGCGACGAACTCGCCGCCGTGAGCGGCCGGCCGGTCACTTTCGGCTGGGGTCCGCGCTTCCTGCACTCGACCGGGCAATTCCACAAGGGCGGACCGGCCATCGGTTCCTTCCTGCAGGTGACGGCCTCCGCGGCCGGCGATATCGCCATCCCGGAACGCCCGTTCACTTTCGGTCAACTGATCACAGCCCAGGCGGCCGGCGATGCCCAGGTTCTCGAGAACCACGGCCGTCCGGTCCTGCGGCTGCACCTCACGGATCGTGGGGCGGGCGTTGCCCAGCTCCAGGACATTGTCGCCGCGTTGGCCGGCCAGGCCAGCGCGCTCGAAAGCTAAGGCACAAACCCAAACATGCCAGAAACTGAAATCGGTTACAGGTCCACCGGAAAGGCAAGCCACCGCAATCCCCTCCGGGATCCTCGGGACCGGCGCCTGAACCGCATCGCAGGGCCTTCGTCATTGGTGTTCTTCGGAGTCACCGGTGACCTCGCCCGGAAGAAACTCATGCCGGCGGTCTACGACCTCGCCAACCGAGGGCTGTTGCCGCCGAGCTTCGCGCTCGTCGGCTTCGGCCGGCGGGACTGGAGCAACGAGGACTTCGCGGACGAGGTCAAGGAGAACGTCAAGGCGCACTCCCGCACCCCGTTCGACGACGCCGTCTGGAACCAGCTCTCCGAGGGCATCCGCTTCGTCCAGGGAGAATTCGACGACGACCAGGCGTTCAAGCGCCTCAGCGCCACGCTTGACGAACTGGACGAGACCCGCGGCACGCGCGGCAATCACGGTTTCTACCTGTCCATTCCACCCAAGGCCTTCGAGCAGGTCTGCCAGCAGCTCTCCAAGCACGGGCTGGCGCAGGCCGGGGACGGGCAGTGGCGCCGGGTGGTCATCGAGAAGCCCTTCGGCCACGACCTGGATTCCGCGCGCAAGCTCAACGACATCGTCGAGTCCGTCTTCCCGCCGGACGCGGTCTTCCGCATCGACCACTACCTGGGCAAGGAAACGGTCCAGAACATCCTGGCCCTGCGCTTCGCCAACCAGCTGTTCGAGCCGCTCTGGAACGCCAACTACGTTGACCACGTCCAGATCACCATGGCCGAGGACATCGGCACCGGCGGCCGGGCGGGATACTACGACGGGGTCGGCGCGGCCCGCGATGTCATCCAGAACCACCTCCTGCAGCTGCTCGCGCTGACGGCCATGGAGGAGCCCATCTCCTTCAACGCCGATGACCTGCGTGCCGAAAAGGAAAAGGTCCTGGCAGCGGTCAGGCTCCCCGAAGACCTGTCCACCCACTCGGCCCGCGGGCAGTTCACCGGCGGCTGGCAGGGCGGAGAACTGGTCCAGGGCTACCTTGAGGAAGACGGCATTCCGGCCGATTCCAAGACGGAAACCTACGCGGCCATCCGCCTGGACATCAACACCCGGCGCTGGGCCGGCGCGCCGTTCTACCTCCGGGCCGGCAAACGCCTGGGCCGGCGCGTCACGGAAATCGCGGTGGTGTTCAAACGAGCGCCCAACCTGCTCTTCCGCGGCCACGGCGAGGACGACTTCGGCCAGAACGCCGTGGTCATCCGCGTCCAGCCCGACGAGGGCGCCACGATCCGCTTCGGCTCCAAGGTCCCGGGCACGCAGATGGAAGTCCGCGACGTGACCATGGACTTCGGCTACGGCCACTCGTTCACCGAGTCCAGCCCCGAGGCCTACGAACGCCTCATCCTGGACGTGCTGCTGGGCGAGCCGCCGCTCTTCCCGCGCCACCAGGAAGTCGAGGAGTCCTGGAAGATCCTGGACCCCTTCGAGGAATACTGGGCCGGGCTCGACGAACAACCCGAACCCTATGCCCCCGGCAGCTGGGGCCCGGCCTCGGCCGACGAACTGCTTGCCCGCGACGGACGAACCTGGAGAAGGCCATGATCGTAGATCTTCCCGATACCACCACCTCCAAGATCTCCAAGAAGCTCACCTCCCTGCGCGAGCAGGGAGGCGTGATCGCCCTCGGACGCGTCCTGACCCTCGTGGTCGTCACCAAGTCCGGCCTCGAGGAAGAAGCCATCGAGGCAGCCAACGAGGCCAGCCGCGAACACCCCTGCCGCATCATCGTCCTCGCCGACGCCGGCAGCGAAGCGCCCAACCGCCTCGACGCCCAGATCCGGGTGGGCGGGGACGCCGGCGCATCGGAGGTCATCGTGCTGCGCGGCTACGGTGAGCTCGCCAAGGAAAGCGAATCCCTCGTCGCAGCGCTGCTGCTGCCGGACGCGCCGATCGTGGCCTGGTGGCCGCACGGAGCGCCCGAGAACGCCTGCGAGACATCCATCGGACGCATCGCGCACCGCCGCATCACGGACTCCGCCAACGAAGCCGATCCCGCAGCGGCCCTGGCCCGGATCCGGGCCACGTACCGCGCCGGGGACACCGACCTCGCCTGGACACGCCTGACCAACTGGCGCGTGCAACTCGCGGCAGCCCTGGACCAGGTAGACGAATCGCCCGTCACGGCCATCGCCGTCGAGGGCGCTTCGGACTCGCCCAGTACTTTGCTGCTGGCCGCCTGGCTCACGCTGTTCCTCGACGCCCCGGTCCGGATCCTCGCCGACCCGGCAGGAACGGGCATCCGCAGGGTACGGCTGAGCCGCGCCACCGGCGACGTCCAACTGGTCCGGCCCGGCCTCACCGTCGCGGAACTGACCCAGCCGGGCCAGCCCGCCCAGCGGATTTCACTCCCGCGCCGCAGCCTGCGGGACTGCCTCGCCGAAGAACTGCGCCGCCTCGACCCCGACGACGTCTTCGGAGAAGTGATTACTATGGGACTGCCCCGAACCAATAGCAAGGAGTGACCGTCCCAGTGAGCGCTGACCCCAGAGTAAGCATCCATCCCAACTCCGCCGTCCTTATGGCCGCGATCGCAGCACGGCTCATCACCAAGCTGGTGGACGTCCAGGACAAGCACGGCGAAGCCACGGTGGTCCTCACCGGCGGAACCGTGGGCATCGGCACGCTGAAAGCGGTTGCCGACTCGCCCGCGGCGCCCGCCGTTGACTGGTCCCGGGTGAACTTCTGGTGGGGTGACGAACGCTTCGTTGGCAAGGACAGCACAGACCGCAACACCGTACAGGCGCGTGAGGCGCTGCTCTCCAGCCTGCCGGTGGACCCGGCCCGCGTGCACGAACCGGGTTCATCGGATGAGTTCGCCACCGCGGACGAGGCGGCTGCGGACTACGCGGCCCGGCTCAAGGCTGCAGCCGTTGCCGAGCACGCCGCGGACACTTCGGACAATCGTCCCGAGGAGGCCGGCGAGTTGCCTCGCTTCGACATCCTGCTGCTCGGCGTGGGTCCGGATGCGCACATCGCCTCGCTCTTCCCGGAGCAGGCGGGTATCCGCGTGAAGGACCGTACGGTCGTGGGCGTCGAGAACTCCCCCAAGCCACCGCCGTCGAGGATTTCGCTGACGTTGCCCGCCATCAACTCAGCCCAGGAAATCTGGATGGTTGTGGCAGGCGAGGACAAGGCCGGCGCCGTGGGACTGGCCCTCGCCGGGGCCAACCCGGTCCAGGTTCCCGCCGCCGGTCCTAGTGGCCGGTCGAGGACCCTATGGCTCATCGATGAGAATGCAGCCTCACGTGTCCCCCAGCAGCTCGTCCGTAAGGACCCCGCGGGCGCGTAACCGCTTGAGCGCTCCGGCCAGGACAATTTCCGCGTCCTGGCTGGAGCGCCTTTCTTTAACGTAGTCCAGGTGGCTCTTGAAGACTTCTTCGTCCGCACGTTCCATGGTGGCTTCGCCCTGTTCGCGGACGGCAACCAGGCCACATTTCGGACAGTCCCACCGGATCGGGATTTGATCTTCCGGGAGCTTAACGAAAACAAGCCGCGTCTCGTGTCCCTTGGCGCACCAATAGGGAACACGAATACGCGGCAAGCTCTCGCCACCAACAGAGTCGGGTTGGTTTCTCGGGGCTGATCCAGCAGTTACGCCGGCACGTGTGCCCCGGAATCCTGAAGTACCATGAACCATCGTCGATCCCCTTGAGAGTTCGGCTGCATGGCGCTGAAGGCCATGCAGCCTAGTCTAATGAGAGGACCCCTCTAGTGCGAGGATCCGACGGCGGCAGTGCTAGGAGTTTGCGCCGGTGGTGAATCGCATGATGAGGCCAAGTCCAATGATCACGACGCCCCAAGTGCAGCCCAAGACGATGGTGAAGCGGTTGAGGTTTCGCTCTGCGACACCAGACGAACTCAATCCTGAGCTCATACCGCCGCCAAACATATCGGACAACCCGCCGCCACGCCCCTTGTGGAGGAGGATGAGCAGCGTCAGCAGAAGGCTGGTAATGCCCAGCAGAATCTGCAGAATGACTTGAAGAACGTCCACGACGGCCTTTCGGAAGAACGGAAAACGGGAGCGGATCCTGAAACGGACTAAGCCGCGCTGAGGTGGCTCTCGAACCTGACAATGTTAGCAAACTCGGCTGGGTCCAGGCTCGCGCCACCCACCAGCAGCCCGTCGACGTCGCTCTCGGCCATGATCGCCGCAGCATTGTTGGCCTTGACCGAACCGCCGTAGAGGAGCCGGGTCTTGGCAGACACGCCATCGTCGAACAAGGATGCGAGCTCTGAACGGATCGCGGCGCACATCTCCTGTGCGTCTTCGGGACCCGCGACTTCGCCCGTCCCGATGGCCCAGACAGGCTCGTACGCGACAACCAGTTCGGCTGCCTGCTCCGCAGAAAGGCCTTCGACGCCGGCGCGCAGCTGGGCCAGCGTGTGCTCCACGTGGGTGCCGGCCTGACGGACCTCAAGGCCCTCGCCGACACACAGGACCGGCGTGACACCGTTGCGGAAGGCCGCTTTGACCTTCGCGTTGAGGAGCTGGTCATCCTCGTTGTGGATGGTGCGGCGTTCGCTGTGGCCCACCAGGACATAGGCGCAACCGAGCTTGTTGAGGAACTGGCCGGAGATATCGCCGGTGTAGGCTCCGGAGTCGAACTGCGAAAGGTCCTGTCCACCGTAGACGACTTCCAGCTCGTCGCCCTGAACGAGGGTCTGCACACCGCGCAGGTCGGTGAACGGCGGGAAGACCGAAACCTCCACCCGGCTGTAGTCGTGCTTGGCGTCGGACAGGGTCCATGCCAGCTTCTGCAGCAGGGTGATGCCCTGGACGTGGTCCATGTTCATCTTCCAGTTGCCGGCAATGAAGGGCTTGCGGATGAAGTTTCCGTTGGCAGAAGTTGTCACGTGTGCTCCAAAGATGCGTTGAGATAGGGAAGCCGGCGGGGCGCTTGCCTTCCAGGAAGGGCGCCCCGCCGGCCGTGTAGCCTTAGCGGTCCAGAACGCTCAGGCCGGGAAGATCCTTGCCTTCAAGGTATTCCAGGCTGGCGCCGCCGCCGGTGGAAATGTGACCGAACTGGGAGTCCTCAAAGCCGAGGGTCCGGACGGCCGCGGCGGAGTCGCCGCCGCCCACCACGGTGAATGCTGGCGTCTCGGTCAAAGCCTGGGCGATGGCACGGGTGCCGCCCGAGAAAGCTTCGAATTCAAAGACGCCCATGGGGCCGTTCCAGAACACGGTCTGGGCGGCCTTGATCTGTTCGGCGAATGCCTCCGCGGAGATCGGTCCGATGTCCAGGCCAATGCCGGTGGCACCGAACGAGCTGTCCTCGATCGCGTCTGCGGCGACCACTTCGTGTTCGGCGTCAGCCGCGAAGCGGCTTGCAACCACGACGTCGGTGGGGATGACGAAGGCGGTGCCGGCGTCGGAAGCGCGCTTGAGGTAGTCCTGGACCACGGGGATCTGGTCAGCTTCAAGCAAACTGCCCGCGACCTTGTGACCAACCGCTGCGAGGAAGGTGAAGAGCATTCCGCCACCGACGAGGATGGTGTCAGCCTTGCCCAGGAGGTTCTCGATCACGGCGAGCTTGTCCGAGACCTTGGAGCCGCCCAGAACCACGACGTACGGGCGCTGGGTATCCGTGGTGAGTTTGCGCAGGACCTCCACCTCGGTGTGGACGAGGTCCCCCTGGTAGGAAGGAAGCCGGGTGGCGACGTCGTACACGCTGGCGTGCTTGCGGTGGACGGCACCGAATGCGTCATCCACGAACGCACCGTTGGCACCGGTCAGCGCTACGAGTTCATCGGCGAAGGCGCCGCGCTCGGCGTCGTCCTTGCTGGTTTCGCGGGCGTCGAAGCGGACGTTCTCCAGGACGAGGACGTCTCCGTCGCCCAGCGACGCGGCCAGTTCCTTGGCGGACCCGCCAACGGTGTCTTCCGCAAGGTGGACCTTGAACGGCGCGAGCTCCGCCAGCCGCGCCACTGCGGGCTTGAGCGAGTACTTGGCCTCGGGAGAGCCCTTGGGGCGTCCGAGGTGGGCCGTGACGAGCACGCGGGCACCGGCGTCCGAGAGCTTTTCGATGACCGGGAGGGAGGCCTTGATGCGGCCGTCGTCGGTCACTGTAGAGCCGTCGAGCGGCACATTCAGGTCACTTCTGACAAGAATGTACCGCCCGCGGACACCTTCAGCGATCAGTTCGTTGAGGGTGTGAAATGTCATGTGTCTACCCTAGCCCAGCTTGGATGCGACGAGCTCCGTGAGGTCGACGAGGCGGTTGGAGTAGCCCCATTCGTTGTCATACCAGGAAACAACCTTGACCTGGTTGCCGATGACCTTGGTGAGGCCGGAGTCGAAGATCGAAGAAGACGGATCGCCGACGATGTCCGAGGAGACGATCGGATCTGCCGTGTAGCTGAGGATGCCCTTGAACTGCTCGGTCTCGGAAGCAGCCTTGAGTGCTGCGTTGACTTCCTCGACGGTCACTTCGCGGGAAACCGTGACGGTCAGGTCCGTGGCGGAACCGGTCGGGACCGGGACGCGGATGGCGTAGCCGTCGAGCTTGCCCTTCAGCTCCGGAAGGACGAGGCCGATCGCCTTGGCAGCACCCGTGGAGGTGGGGACCATGTTGATCGCGGCGGCACGGGCACGGCGAAGGTCGCTGTGGGGGCCGTCCTGCAAGTTCTGGTCTGCCGTGTAGGCGTGCACCGTGGTCATGAGGCCGCGCTCGATGCCGAAGGCATCGTTGACGACCTTGGCCAGCGGGCCGAGGCAGTTGGTGGTGCAGGAAGCGTTGGAAATGATGTGGTGGGCTGCGGGGTCGTAGAGCTCGTGGTTGACGCCCATGACGATGGTGATGTCTTCGCCCGAGGCAGGGGCGGAGATCAGAACCTTCTTGGCACCTGCATCGATGTGCTTCTGCGCGGCGGCAGCCTTGGTGAAGAAGCCTGTGGACTCGATGACGATGTCGACGCCCAGCTCGCCCCAAGGGAGGTTCGCAGGATCGCGCTCTGCAAGGACCTTGATGATGTTGCCGTCAACAATGAGGTTGCCCTCTTTGACTTCAACGGACTCAGTCAGGCGACCGCCGACGGAGTCATACTTCAGAAGGTGGGCAAGTGCCTCGGGACTCGTGAGGTCGTTGACCGCAACAATTTCGAGGTCTGCACCCTGGGCGAGTGCTGCGCGGAAGTAGTTGCGGCCGATGCGGCCAAAGCCGTTGATACCAATACGGGTGGTCACTATTTCAGTCTCCTTGGTGCTCTTGCAAGCACACCTAGTGAGTCGGATCTTGATTCCAACTAACAATTCCCGCACATCATTGGGCAGAAGTGATTATCAGATCGGAGGGCGACCAGCCACATTGCTGAAGGCTAACCGCCTTCCGTGACCCATCTTACGTTTAACTACGTCTGCCCCCGCAACTGCGGGGGCAGACAATCCGGTATTTGAGCGAAATTCACCTTAATGTGAAGTTTGTTACATCCTTGTGTATTCCGCGTCACTCACCGATTCGGGACGGAAACCGCTAGAGAACGATGAGCCCGGTGGCGTTCGCGCGGGCCGCTTCGAAGCGCTTCGCGACGTCGGCCCAGTTGACGATGTTCCAGAAGGCCTTGACGTAGTCAGCCTTGACGTTGACGTAGTCCAGGTAGAAGGCGTGCTCCCACATGTCCAGCATGAGCAGCGGGGTTGTACCGACTGCGACGTTGCCCTGCTGGTCGTAGAGCTGCTCGATGAGGAGGTTGCCGCCGATGGGCTCGTAGGCGAGGAAGCCCCAGCCGGATCCCTGCAGGCCGAGCGCGGCTGCGGAGAACTGGGCACGGAACGCATCGAAGGAGCCGAAGGCGTCGTCAATGGCTGCAGCCAGCTCGCCCTCGGGCTTGTCGCCGCCGTCCGGGGAAATGTTGTTCCAGAACACGGAGTGGTTGATGTGGCCGCCGGTGTGGAACGCGAGATCCTTCGAGAGGCGGTTGATGTTGGCGAAGTCGCCCTTGTCGCGAGCCTCGGCCAACTGGGCCATGGCGTTGTTGGCGCCTGCTACATAGGCAGCGTGGTGCTTGCTGTGGTGCAGCTCCATGATCTTCGCCGAAATGTGCGGCTCAAGTGCTGCGTAGTCGTAGCCGAGCTCGGGCAATACGTACTCTGTCACGAAATCCTCCAATGTAGTGGACCGGGGTCCGGTTGGTAACTCTCGTTTTGTTCATCCGGCCGGCGAACCGGCCGGAAATCCACACCCTGACGATTCTAGGGCGGGAGCTTTATTCGTCCATCATTTCGGGGGTCACATTTGCCTCGGTACCCGGGATCCCCAGGTCGCCGGCCCGCTTGTCCGCCATGGCCAGAAGCCGCCGGATCCTTCCCGCGATGGCGTCCTTGGTCATGGGCGGATCGGCGAGCCGGCCCAATTCATCCAGGCTGGCCTGTTTGTGGGCCACGCGGAGTTCGCCGGCGTACTTGAGGTGGTCGGGAACGTCGTCGCCCAGGATTTCCAGGGCCCTGTCCACGCGGGCGCCGGCCGCGACGGCGGCCTGGGCCGAGCGGCGCAGGTTGGCGTCGTCGAAGTTCGCGAGGCGGTTGGCCGTGGCCCGGACTTCCTTGCGCATGCGGCGCTCCTCCCACACCATGAGGGCGTCGTGGGCGCCCATCCGGGTGAGCAGGGCGGCGATCGTGTCACCGTCACGGATGACCACGCGATCCACGCCGCGCACTTCCCGGGCCTTGGCCTGGATGCCGAGGCGGCGGGCGGCCCCCACGAGGGCAAGCGCCGATTCCGGCCCGGGACACGTGACCTCGAGCGAGGAAGACCGGCCGGGTTCGGTAAGGGATCCGTGAGCCAGGAACGCTCCGCGCCACACTGCTTCGGCATCCGACGCCGAGCCGTTGACGACGGCGGACGGCAAGCCACGCACAGGCCGTCCGCGGCCGTCCAGGAGGCCGGTCTGGCGGGCCAGGGCTTCGCCGTCGCGCACTACACGGACAACGTAGCGGCTACCGCGACGGAGTCCCCCGCCGGAGACGACGATGATTTCGCTCTGGTGCCCGTAGACTTCGGCGATCGCGGCGCGCAGCCGCCGCGCCGTTGAGGCGAGGTCAACCTCTGCCTCGATCACGATCCGGCCCGAAATAATGTGCAGTCCGCCCGCAAAACGAAGCATGGCCGAAACTTCGGCCTTGCGGACGGACGACTTCTTGATGTCCAGCCGGGAAAGTTCTTCCTTGACCGATGCGGTCAGTGCCATCGCATGTTCCTAACTATTCCCGAAGATATCGTGATACGCCGATGCCAGACGCAGCGGGTCGTGGACTGGACGGCGGCTCGACGCCCCCACTTTACCCAAGACCACCTCTGCACCGATCATCCCGGCAGCGCGTTCGAATTCCTTGACGTCCGATATTGAGGAGGGGTCGGCCAGGACAACGTCCACACTGAACTCCGGCGCGTAGTGGCGCAGGGCATCCAGGTGGTCGGCAGCGGACATCCCGGAGGTTTCCTTGGTGTCCATGGCGAGGTTCATGGTGAGGCAGCGTTTGGCCGGCGTGTCGCACAGGGCCTGGCGCATTTCGGGCAGCAGCAAATGCGGCAGCACGGACGTGTACCAGGAACCGGGACCCAGAATGATCCAGTCCGCGAGCTCGATCGCAGTCAGCGCTTCGATGCAGGCGCGCGCGTCCTCCGGAAGGAGCCTGACGTTTTCGAGGGATCCGGCGACGGCGCACTTGGCCTGGCCTTTGACGGTCTGGAACTCGTAACCGCCCCCCGGCAAGGGCACCCTGACGTCGCCCTCGATGTTCAGCGGTTGCGTGGACATCGGAAGGACCTGGCCGCGGGCACCCAAAAGGGCGCCTGCCCATTTCAGTCCGGCCACGGCGTCGCCCAGAAGCTCCCAGAGGGTGACAATGAGCAGGTTTCCCATGGCGTGATCGTCCAAGGAGCCGCGGCTACCGTTCGGCGTCCTGAAGCGGTGCTGCATGACGTCCCGCCAGGTGCGCCCCCAATCGGTGTCGTCACAAAGGGCGCTCAGCGCCATGCGAAGATCGCCCGGCGGAAGGACGCCGTACTCTTCACGCAGCCGGCCGGAGGATCCGCCGTCGTCGGCTACCGTGACAATCGCGGTGAGCTCGGAGGTCAGGAGCCGCAACGCCGACAACGACGCCGAAAGCCCGTGTCCGCCGCCGAGCGCCACAACCGAGGGGCCCTTGGCGGGCTGGCTGCCCGGGGTGCCCTTCGGTGGAACCAGCGGCAGGGGTCCGGTCAGGACCCCCATTACTCGCGACCCAGATCGCGGTGGCTTGTGGTGACGGTGACGCGGGGATATTGCGCCAGCCGTTTGGAAAGTTCGACGGCGACCGCGACCGAGCGGTGCTTCCCGCCCGTGCAACCCACGGCAATGGTGGCGTAGTGCTTGTTTTCTGTGCGGTAGCCGTCCAGGACAGGTTCCAATGCGAGGACGTAGCGGTCAACGAAGTCCTTCACTCCCGCGGCACCGAGCACGTAATCGCTGACATCGGCATCGAGTCCCGTGTGCGGACGCAATTTCGGAACCCAATGCGGGTTGGGGATGAAACGTGCATCCGCCACGAAGTTGGCGTCCACGGGCAGTCCGTATTTGAAGCCGAAGCTCATGACGTTCAAGCGCAACGCGACAGGGCCCGTGTCGGTGAAAAGTTCGGTGATGGCGGTTGCCAGGCCGTGGACGTTGTACGTGCTCGTGTCCAGGACCACGTCCGCTGATTCCCGCAGTTCCTTCAGGACGTCGCGTTCGGCCGCGATGCCGTCCAGGATCCGGCCGCCGCCTTGGAGCGGATGCGGGCGGCGGCCCTGCTCGAAGCGCCGCACCAGAACGTTGTCGCTGGCATCGAGGAAGAGGACGCGGAAGGTGATTCCGCTGGCGCTGAGGGCGCCGAGCGCCGTCCTGATATCGGTGAAGAGGCCTTTGCTGCGCACATCGACGACGACGGCGAGCTTGGGGATGGACTGGGGCGCGTGCGAGACGATTTCGGCAAGCGTCCCCAGCATCTGCGGCGGGAGGTTTTCGACGACGTACCAGCCGTGGTCTTCCAGGGCGTCCGAGGCGGTGCTGCGGCCTGCTCCGGACATGCCAGTCACCACCAGCAGTTCCGCTTCGACAGGCTTGACGGGGATGAGACCGTCCTGCTCCGCGCCGGATCCTGCTGTTGACTCTGACATCAAGTGTCCCCGTTTCTGAGATGGTCCAAAGTTTCTGGGATGGTCCAAGGCAGACCACCTCCTGGAGCGGTCCGCTTCTTACCCTAGCTAAATTTCAAGGATTTCGCCGGTGGTCATGTTCACGGCAGGCGCGGTCTCTCCGGAGGCGCCGGCAGCCGCCAGATGGCTCACGACTGCTTCCGCCAAAGCCGGGCCGATCCCCTTCGCGGCGGTCAGCTCAAGGGCCGTTGCGGCTTTGATCTTCTTGAGGGATCCGAAGTGCGCCACGAGCGCCTTCCGTTTAGCTTCGCCGAGGCCCGGAACGCCGTCGAGTGCGGACACCGTCATGGCCTTTCCACGCTTCTGCCGATGGAAGGTGATGGCGAAGCGGTGGGCTTCGTCGCGGATGCGCTGGAGCAAGTAGAGACCCTGCGAAGTGCGGGGCAGAATCACCGGGAAGTCGCTGTCCGGCAGCCAGACTTCTTCGAGCCGCTTGGCCAGGCCCACGACGTAGACGTCATCGATCCCCAGTTCCGCGAGTGCCCTCGCGGCGGCATTCACCTGGGGCTGCCCGCCGTCGACGACGACGAGGTTCGGCGGATAGGCGAATCTCGCCTTGGCTCCCGTGAGGGCGGCGTCATCCGACGACGGTTCCCCGGCGCCGGGATTCGGAACTTCTCCGCTCTTGGGAAGCTGGGCGGATTTGTCCTGCAGGTAGTGCCTGAAGCGCCTGGTAAGGACGTCGTGCATTGCAGCGGTGTCGTCGCTTGCCGCCGCGCCCGTGATGGAGAACTTCCTGTAGTCGGCCTTCTTGGGGAGGCCGTCCTCCACCACCACCATGGACGCAACCACGTTGGTTCCCTGCACATGGGAGATGTCGTAGCACTCGATCCGGAGCAGCGGCACGGGAAGCTCGAGGGCTTCCTGCAGTTCCTGGAGCGCCTGGGAGCGGACAGTGATGTCGCCGGCCCGCCGGACTTTGTGAAGCTTCAGCGCCTGCTCGGCGTTTTCGCGGACGGTGGACATCAGCGCGGCCTTGTCACCGCGCTGCGGCACCCGGATATCCACCTTGGCGCCGCGGAGGCCGCCGAGCCATTCGAGCAGTTCGTGATGGTTGCTCGGAATCTCCGGCACGAGGACTTCGCGCGGAATACGGCCCTGGTTGTCGCTGTCCTCGCCGTAGACCTGCAGCAGGAGGTGCTCGATGAGCTCCGGAGTGGTGGCGTCTTCGACTTTTTCCACGACCCAGCCCCGCTGGCCGCGCACCCGGCCACCCCTGACGTGGAACACCTGGACGGAAGCCTCGAGGTCGTCGTCGTACAGGGCGAAGACATCCGCGTCGGTGTCCTCGGAAAGCACGACGGCATTGCGCTCGAACACTTTGCGGAGGGCGATGATGTCGTCCCGGAGCCGAGCTGCCCGTTCGTAGTCCAGCTCGGCGACGGCGGCGCCCATCTCCTTTTCGAGGCGGGTGATGAAGCGTTTCGCTTCGCCGCCCATGAACGAGCAGAAGTCTTCGGCAATGGCCCGGTGCTCCTCGGCGGTGACACGGCCGACACACGGGGCCGAGCACTTGTCGATGTAGCCGAGCAGGCATGGCCGACCGCTGGCCTGGGCGCGTTTCAGCACGCCGGGACTGCAGCTGCGGACCGGAAAGACCCGCAGCAAGGTGTCCATGGTTTCGCGGATGGCCCCGGCTGTGTACGGCCCGAAGTAACGGGTGCCCTTGCGGCGCTCCCCGCGCATGACCTGGACCCGCGGGAGCTTCTCCCCCATGCTCACCGCAAGGTACGGATACGTCTTGTCATCACGGAAGACGACGTTGAAGCGGGGCTTGAATTCCTTGATCCAGGTGTATTCGAGCTGGAGCGACTCAAGCTCGCTGCCCACCACGGTCCATTCGACGCTGCTGGCCGCGTGCACCATCGCGTGCGTCTTCGGCAGCAAGCCCGCGGGGTTGGCGAAGTACGAATTCAACCGGGAGCGGAGGTTCTTCGCCTTGCCCACATAGATGACGCGGCCGTGCGGATCCCGGAACCGGTAGACGCCGGGGGTGGTGGGGATTTCTCCCGTCTGGGGTCGATAACTCGCTGGATCTGCCACAGATCCAGTCTAGTAAGGGAATCGGACTCCCCCGTACGGGCCGGCCGGCCCGCCGAAGCTACTCCGCGGACTTGCTCTGGTTGTAGCTGGTGGAACGTTCCTGGCCGCTCAATGCCGCGATGGCATCCATGATCTTGTCGGTGACTTCGCGCCTGGCCGGCAGGGAATGGTCCGGACCGGTTTTCTCGAAGTACAGAGGCTCGCCGACCTTCATGGTGAAATGCTGCGGACGAACGGTGTTGCGGTCCACAGGCTGCAGCTTGTCGGTGCCGATAAGGCCGACCGGAATCACGGGCGCCCCCGTGGTCAGGGCAAGCCAGCCGACCCCGGTACGTCCGCGGTAGAGCAAGCCGTCGCGGGAGCGGGTTCCCTCCGGATAGATACCGATGCCCCTGCCGTTCTCCAGGATGTCCAGGAGGGTCTTGAGGGCCTGCACACTGGCTGCTTGCTCTCCGCGTTCCACCGGAATGGATCCGACTGCCTGGAAGAACGCCTTCATCGCCCGGCCTTTGAAGCCTTTGGTCGTGAAGTACTCGGCCTTGGCAAAGAAGCCCACCGGGCGCGGCATCAAGGCCTGGACAATCACGCTGTCGAGGAAGGACAAATGGTTTGGGGCCACAATGAAGGGCCCTTCCTTGGGCACGTTTTCCAGCCCGATGACCGTGGGGCGGCAGGTGCTGGAAATCAGTCCGCGCGTGGTCCAGCGGATGACATCAAAGGCTTCCATCGTTCTGCACCTCGCTCAGGGCCGCCGCGTGGACAGCGTCAAGTTCTTCGATCTTCTTCAGCAGCTGCGCCGCGTTGTCCACGACGGCGACGGCGCCTGCCTCCTGAAGTTCCCCATCGGGCGCAAATCCCCAACTGACCCCGATGCAGTCGAGTCCGTTGGCCATGGCACCGGCAACATCCTGGTGGCGGTCCCCGACCATCACCGCGGGCTGGGAGCGCAACGTGGCCAGCGCGGCACCAACGATCGCCACCTTGCCCGGAGCTGTATTGGCGGCCATTGACTCATCGTCCGGGGCACCGCAGATGGAGGCAAAGAAACCGGCGATGCCGTGGTGCTCCAACACGGTGTGCGCCAAGCCTTGAGGTTTCTGGGTGGCCACGGCAACCGGCCGCCGCGACTCCGCGAAAAACTGCAGGAGCTCACGGATACCGGGATAGAGGCGGCTTTGACCGATTCCCACGGAACGGTAGTAGCTGCGGTAAAGCCCGATGACGTCGTCGACTTTTCCCGCGGGAACCCCGGCGATGTGTGCCAGCGAATCGCTGAGCTTGGGTCCAACCATGGAGTCCAGCACGGCTTGTTCCGGGACACGGAGGCCCATTTCGCCCAGGGCCGCGGCGATTCCGCCGGTTATGCCACCTGCAGGATCGACAAGGGTGCCGTCCAGATCAAAGATTACGGGCACCATTGTTTGAGTCACCGGGTTAGTTTCTCACGAGTTGAGGCATGCCTGAAACTCACATGCCGGCCGGGGAATACTTCAATCGCCACCGAATATTCCCCGGCTGTTCACACGGGACTAGCTGAGAATCTCCGCCAGGAACGTCGCGGTATGGCTTTCGGTGGACTTGGCAACCTGTTCGGGCGTCCCCGTAGCCACGATGCGCCCGCCGCCTGAACCGCCATTGGGGCCAAGGTCCACAATCCAGTCGGCGGACTTGATGACGTCGAGGTTGTGTTCAATCGTGATGACCGTGTTGCCCTTGTCCACCAAACCCTGCAGCACCATCAGCAACTTGCGGATGTCTTCGAAATGGAGGCCCGTGGTGGGCTCGTCCAGGACATATACGCTCCGGCCATTCGAACGCTTCTGCAGTTCCGAGGCCAGCTTCACGCGCTGTGCCTCGCCTCCGGAAAGCGTGGTGGCGGGCTGCCCAAGACGGACATAGCCGAGGCCGACGTCGACGAGGGTGTTCAAATGCCGGGCGATGGGGGTGAAGGCGGCAAAGAACTCGGCACCCTCCTCGATGGGCATGTTGAGGACGTCAGCGATGGTCTTGCCCTTGTAATGGACCTCCAGGGTCTCGCGGTTGTACCGGGCGCCATGGCACACCTCGCACGGTACATAGACGTCCGGCAGGAAGTTCATCTCGATCTTCAGGGTGCCGTCGCCGGAGCATGCCTCGCAGCGGCCGCCCTTGACGTTGAAGGAGAAGCGTCCAGGCTGGTATCCGCGGACCTTGGCTTCAGTCGTTTCCGCGAAAAGCTTCCGGATGTTGTCGAAGACGCCGGTGTAGGTGGCGGGGTTGGAACGCGGGGTCCGCCCGATGGGGCTCTGGTCCACGTGGACCACCTTGTCGAGATGCTCAAGGCCTGCCACGGAACGATGCCGGCCGGCAACCTGCTTGGCACCGTTGAGCTTGTTGGCAAGAACCTTGTAGAGGATCTCGTTCACCAGGGTGGATTTTCCTGAACCGCTGACGCCCGTGACAGCCGTGAAGAGGCCCAGCGGGAAGGTGGCGTCAACGTTGTTCAGGTTGTTTTCGCGGGCGCCGATGACCTTGAGTTCGCGCTTCTTGTCGTACTTGCGCCGCTTGGCCGGGATGTCGATCTTGCGTCGCCCGGACAAGTAGTCGCCGGTCAGCGAGTTCGTGTTTTCCAGGAGTTCCTTGTAGGAGCCGGAGTGCACCACCTGGCCACCGTGCTCACCGGCGCCGGGTCCAATGTCCACCACCCAGTCGGCCTCGTGGATGGTGTCTTCGTCGTGCTCGACAACGATCAGCGTATTGCCCAGGTCGCGGAGCCTGGTCAGCGTTTCGATGAGGCGCCGGTTGTCTTTTTGGTGCAGCCCGATGGACGGCTCGTCCAGGACATACAGGACGCCCACCAAGCCGGAGCCGATCTGCGTGGCAAGCCGGATGCGCTGGGCTTCGCCGCCGGACAACGTCCCGGACGGCCGTTCGAGATTCAGGTACTCGAGCCCGACGTCCAGGAGGAATGTCAGGCGCGCCTGGATCTCCTTGAGAACCTGGTGGGCGATCTGGGCCTCGCGGTCAGTAAGCGTGAGGCTGCCGAGGAAGTCTGCGCAGTCCCGCATCGGAAGGGCTGCTACCTCAGCGATGGACTTGCCGTTGATCAGCACCGAAAGCGAGGCCGGGTTGAGCCGGGCGCCGTTGCATTCAGGGCAAGGAATCTGCCGCATGTACTCTTCGTAGCGGTCGCGGGCCCAATCGGAGTCCGTTTCACCGTGTTTGCGGTGGACGTACTGGATGGCGCCTTCGAAGCCTGTGCTGTACTTGCGCTCCCGGCCGAACCTGTTGCGGTACTGCACTACGACCTTGTGGTCCTTGCCGTACAGCACGGTTTGCCGCACTTCCTGCGGCAGCTTCTCCCAGGCGGTGTCCATGGAGAAGTCGAGCTCCAAGGCGAGGCCTTCCAGGAGCCGGTTCCAATACTCCGTGGTGGCAGTTCCCAACGACCAAGGCGCAATGGCCCCCTGGTTCAAGGAAAGTTCCGGGTTGGGGACGACCAATTCTTCATCGACTTCGAGCTTGGTGCCGATACCGCTGCAGGCGGCGCATGCGCCGAAGGGATTGTTGAACGAGAAGGAGCGCGGCTCGATTTCGTCGATCGCCAGCGGGTGCTCATTGGGGCACGCAAGGTTTTCGGAAAAGGCCCGGATCCGGGCAGGGTCTTCGGCGTCGAGATCCACGAACTCGACCAGCACACGGCCTTCCGCAAGCCTGAGCGCGGTTTCGATCGAGTCCGTCAGCCGTTGGCTGATCCCTTCCTTGACCACCAGCCGGTCCACCACCACTTCGATGGAGTGCTTGAATTGCTTGCCGAGCTTGGGGGGATCGCTTAGCTGGACGAGCTCGCCGTCCACCCGGGCACGGGAGTATCCCTTGGCAGTGAGCTCTTTGAAGAGCTCGACGAATTCACCCTTGCGCCCGCGGACCACTGGAGCAAGGATCTGGAAGCGGGTGCCGGATTCGAGTTCCAGCAGCTGGTCGACGATCTGCTGCGGAGTCTGGCGCGTGATCGGTTCGTGGCATATCGGGCAATGCGGCCGGCCGACGCGTGCCCAGAGAAGGCGCATGTAGTCGTAGATCTCGGTGATCGTGCCCACGGTGGAACGCGGGTTCTTGCTCGTCGACTTCTGGTCGATGGACACTGCCGGTGAAAGGCCCTCGATGAAATCCACGTCCGGTTTGTCCACTTGGCCCAGGAACTGGCGGGCGTAAGCGGACAACGACTCCACGTACCGGCGCTGGCCCTCGGCGAAGATGGTGTCGAAGGCCAAGGACGACTTACCTGATCCTGACAAGCCTGTGAAAACGATCATGGCGTCACGGGGAAGGTCGAGATCGACGTTGCGCAGGTTGTGTTCGCGCGCTCCCTTGACCACGAGCCGGGACAGGTCATGTCTTACGGGCAGGGCAGGTTGCTGCGCGGAAACGCTTGCGAAGGATTCGACGGCGGGGACTTCAGCTACGGCTTTAGGCACCCACTAATGCTAATCGAAAACTTCTTCGAATTTCCATGTGGCTTCCCGCAGCCTACCGACGGGTATCAATCGGCGTCGTAGGCCGCTGCCAGAAGCTGCACAGCCTCCGCGAAACTGGCACCCTGCGCTTTGGCCGCGGCGGAGTAGCTCGCCGCTACCGCTGCCAAGGCGCTCCAGCGGTCATCGCGGGCGCACACAACCGTCCCGTTGCGGCCACGGGTGGCTACCACCCCGGCCGCTTCAAGTTCCTTGTAGGCCCGGGCCACCGTGTGGGGGGCGACATCCAATTGTTCGGCCAGGCTGCGGACTGCGGGAAGCTTGGTCCCGGCAGGCAGGGTGCCGCCGTCGGCCAATTCGATGACGCGGAGCCGAAGCTGTTCGTACAGGGCGACGGTGCTGGACTGATTGGGACGCCACGAACCGGGAAACTCAAGCGGGCTCATTTGCTGCACTCTTCCCCTGCTCGGCGCGGTGCTTCGCGGACCTCACCGGCATCTCGGCGAACTCGCCGCCTCCGGCGGCGAATTGTGCTTCGTGCAAGCGCGCGTAGTGCCCGCCAAGCTCCAACAGCGAATGGTGGGTGCCGTGTTCAACGATCCGTCCGTGGTCCATGACGAGAATTAGATCAGCGTCGCGGATAGTGGACAAGCGGTGCGCGATGACGAATGACGTCTTGTTGCTCCGAAGCCTGTGCATTGCCTGGCGGATGAGGACTTCCGTGCGGGTGTCCACTGAACTTGTCGCCTCGTCCAGGATCAAAATGGGCCGGCCCGAGAGCCGTGCGCGCGCGATGCTCAGCAATTGCCTCTGACCCTGGCTGAGGGGTTCCCCTCCGTTGCTGAGCATGGTGGAGTACCCGTTGGGCAGCGAGCGGACAAAGTGGTCAACATGGCTCGCCTCGGCTGCGGCAACGACGTCTGCCTCGCTGGCGCCCGGAAGTCCATACTCGATGTTCTCCCGGATGGTGCCGGTGAAAATCCATGGATCCTGGAGAACGACGCCGAAATTCCGGCGGAGTGCATCACGTCCCATTCCGGCGATGTCCACGCCGTCGATCGTGATCCTTCCCGAGCCGAGTTCGTGGAAACGCATGAGGAGACTGACCAGGGTGGTCTTCCCCGCTCCGGTGTGCCCGACAATGGCCACCGTCTGTCCCGGTTCCACATGGAAGGACAGGTCCTCGATGAGGGGGGCATCCGGCCGGTAGCGGAAGGAGATGTGTTCGAAGGCAACCCTTCCCGAAGGGAGATCAAACCGTGCATCAAGGCTTGAACCGTCGGCGCGGGCAGCGGGGCCCTGTTCCGCCAGTTCGGCTGTCAATTCGGCTGCGTCCAACAGCTCGAAGACCCTGCCGGCGGAAACTGCGCAGGACTGAAGGACCTGGGCCATTCCGCCGATCTGGCCCAGCGGCTGGCTGAAGAGCCGGTTGAATTGGATGAACGCCTGGATGCCTCCGATGCTCATCCTCCCGGCAAGGAACTGGAGTGCACCAACAATCGCGACCCCCACGTAGCTGGCGTTCGAGACGAAAGCCATGAGGGGTACAAGCAACCCTGAAGCGAACTGTGCCTTGGAACTGGCGGCGTACAGGCCGTCGTTGTGGCCGGCGAAGCGGGCCGCCATCGACGACTGGGCGTTGAAAAGCTTGATGGTCTCATGACCGGTGGCGGTCTCCTCCACGAGGGAGTTCACGTCCCCTGTGGCTTCCCACTGCCGGACGAAGTACTTCTGCGAGCGTCGGGTCACGACTATCGACGCAAGGGCCGACACGGGAACAGCCATCAGGGATACGACGGCGAGGAGCGGCGAGAGCAGCAGCATCATCGTGAGGGAGCCAAGGACCATCAGCGTTGAGGTCAGGAGCTGGGAAAGGAGCTGGTTGAGCGTCTGCGAGACGTTGTCGAGGTCGTTCGTGGCCCGGCTCATGACGTCGCCCCGGGAGCGGCCGTCGTAGTAGGCCAGGGGAAGCCGGTGCAGTTTGGCTTCCACGGCTTCCCGGAGGTCGTATGCGAGCCGCTGCACGGCGAGGGCGTTGAGGCGGCCCTGCGCCCAGCTGAGCAGCGAGGTGACGCAATACATGCCTGCAGCCACAAGCAACAGGAAGACGAAGCGCCCGGCGTCGAACTGCGCTCCGAACACGGCGGCCGCGACGACGTCGGTGGCGTCGCCGAGTATCTTGGGGGCGGCGACATTGAGCGTGACAAAGCCGCAGCTGCACAGGATCGCCGCGGTCATGATGCCGCGGGCGGGCTTCATCAAGCCCACCAGGCGGAGGAGCGACCGCGACGGGTTCGGTGTGACGCCGGGGTGCTCGCCTTCGCTGCTCACGCGGCTTCTTCCGTTTCCATCTGGGACGCTACGATTTCCCGGTAGGTCTCCGAGGACTCGAGAAGTTCGCCATGGGTTCCTTTTGCCAGCAGGCGGCCCTCGTCGATGAGCAGGATCTGGTCCGCGGACACCACGGTGTTGACGCGCTGGGCCACGATGATGACGGCTGCCCCGCGGAGTTCCGGTTCAAGCGCGGCACGGAGTTTCGCTTCCGTCACTGTGTCCAGCGCCGAGAAGCTGTCGTCGAAGAGGTAGACGGATGCGGGACGCAGGATCGCACGCGCTATGCATAGGCGCTGCCGTTGACCGCCGGAGAGACCGGCGCCGCCCTGGGACAACGTGGTTTCCAGCCCCTGCGGCAACTCGTTCACGAAATCCGCGGCCTGGGCCGTCTCAAGGGCATGCCACAATTGCGAATCCGTCGCGGACGGCAGTGAAATCCGCAGGTTCTCGGCGATGGTTCCGCGGAATAGCCAGGTCTCCTGGGGCACGACGCCGAGTTGGTCGCGCAAGGCACCGAGGGGAACGGCGGCGATGTCCCGGCCATTGAGCGAGATGGTTCCGCTGCTTGCCTCAAGCAGCCGCGGCACAAGGCTGACGATGGTCGACTTGCCGCTTCCCGTGGAGCCGATCACCGCCGTCGTGGTTCCCGGAGCAGCATGGAAAGTGATGTTTTCCACCACGGGGGTTTCGGCTCCCGGGTAGGCGAAGACGACGTTGTCGAAGCGCAGGCCTTCCGCCGAAGGACGGGCCACCGCTCCCCCGGCAGTGGCTCCCGGCAGGACCTGTTCAGATTCCGTGGCGAGCACTTCGGTGACGCGTTCAGCGCTGACAGTCGCCCGCGGTGCCGTGCTTAGGACGTACATCGCCATCATGATCGCGAGGAGGATCTGCATGATGTAGGCGATGAACGCGGTGAGCGCACCGAGCTGCATGTCGCCGGCAATGATGCGGTGGCCACCGAGCCAGACCACGCCTGCGGAAGAGAGGTTGACCACGGTCATGACGAGCGGAAGCATGGCCGCGACGATCCTGGCAGAACGGAGGTTGTTCTTTGTCAGGGCGTCGTTGGCGGCCTCGAACCGTTTCATCTCAAACGGCTGGCGGACAAAGGCCCGGATGACCGCGGTCCCCAGGATCTGTTCGCGGAGCACGCCGTTGATCCGGTCCACCAGGCCTTGGCCTTCGCGGTACAGCGGGATGAGCTTGCGGACAATCAGCAGCATGATGACCAGCAACACGGGAACGATGGCGAAAACGATCCAGGACAGGGCCACGTCCTGTTCGACTGCCAGGATCACGCCGCCGACGCCCATGACGGGCGCTGCCACCAGCATGCTGAAAACGAGCACCGTGATGTTCTGCAGTTGCAGCACGTCATTGGTGGTCCTGACCACGAGGCTGGCCGGCCCGAAGGCTGCCACGTCCTGGTCGGGCAGGGAATGGATCTTGTCGAAGAGTTCCTGCCGCAAACCGCGGCCGACCTTCATGGCGACAATCGCTCCAAGATAGCCGGCCAGCACGGCGGCAAGCACCTGGATGACCGTAAGGACCATCATCCAGGCGCCCAGGCGCAGGATCACCTCGCTGTTCCCGGCGACAAGCCCGTCGTCGATGATCTCAGCGTTGAGGGTGGGCAGGAGGAGTGTGGCGCCGGTCTGGACAAGCTGGAGGAGAACGATGGCCAGCACGTGGGCCTTGAAGGGGGCGAGCCGCTGCAACAGCAAGGATGCCAGCACACTGCCTCCAATCGTCGGCCTCCGGAGCAGCGGATCCACACGATGCCGCCCCGCGATCGCGTTGCCATTGTAGTTCAGATCACAGTGCGAAACCTTGTAATGGCGGCACTTCCGGCGTTCCGTGGATCCGGGTCCGCTCAGCCCCGCTTCTGTGCCACCGCAAAAATCCGGCGGAAGGCAAACACCGTCCCGTGCCGGTCCGTCGGGTAGGCCTCGCGGAGCGCGGCTGCATAACGCTTTTCGAAGGCGCGCGCTTCGTCTTCGGGGAGTGCGGCGAGCACCGGACGCAGGCCGGTTCCCCGGACCCATTCCAGTACGGGATCGGTTCCCGGCAGAAGTTGCTGGTAGGTGGTTTCCCAGGCGTCGGCGTCGCATCCGGCGTCGAGCATGACCCGCAGGTAGTCGGCCGGCTCCCCGACGGCATCCTCGTGCCGGAGCACACCGGACAGCCTTCCGGACCATTCCGGCGAACCGGCCAGTTCGCGCATGAGCAGATGGGAAGGCGCACCGAAGTTTCCGGGGACCTGGAGCGCAAACCATGCGCCTGGTTTCAGCGCTTCGAGCCACGCGGCCAGCATCGTCAAATGGCCCGGCACCCACTGCAGCGCCGCGTTGCTGACCACGACGTCGGTGTCCGCTTCCGGTGTCCACTCGGCAATGTCCTTGCGGACGAACGAGAGACCGGGTTGCCCGGGAGCGAGGACCTGGGCCCTGGCCAGCATTTCGGCTGAGGAGTCCAGACCGACGACGGCGGCACCGGGCCATCGCGCCGCGAGGGTCGCCGTCAAGTTCCCCGGTCCGCAGCCCAGATCCACGACACGCCGCGGGTCCTCCGCCGCAATCCTCGAGGTCAGGTCAAAAAACGGCCGGTCGCGGTGATTGCCGAACTCGATGTACTTCTCTGGTTCCCACTTCACTGCTTCCTCCATCGCCCGTCTCCGTGGCCTGCTCCACCCACACTAAGCTGGAAGGCAATGAAACTTCTTGAGCAGCTCCCGGTAAAATCCAACGCTGGAACGTCCAACGCCGGATCGGGCAGCGGACGCGTCGACCCGGACGAAATCTACACACGCTTCGTCGAATGGACGGAGAGCCGCGGGCTTCAGCTCTACCCCGCCCAGGACGAGGCCATCATGGAACTCGCGTCCGGCTCCAACGTCATCCTGGCAACCCCTACCGGTTCCGGAAAGTCCCTAGTGGCGATCGCCGCGCACTTCGAGGCGATGTCCCGCGGCTTGCGCAGCTACTACACCGCCCCCATCAAGGCCTTGGTCTCCGAGAAGTTCTTCGCCCTCTGCGACATTTTCGGAGCGGAGAACGTGGGGATGATCACCGGTGATTCGGGAGTCAACCAGGATGCCCCGATCATTTGCTGCACCGCCGAAATCCTTGCCAACATTGCTTTGCGCGAAGGCAAGGAAGCCGAGCTCGGCACGGTCATCATGGACGAATTCCACTTTTATTCCGATCCCCAGCGCGGTTGGGCGTGGCAAGTGCCGCTCCTGGAACTCCCCCAGGCCCAGTTCCTGTTGATGTCGGCCACCCTGGGAGACGTCAGCCGTTTCGAAACCGGCCTGAGTGAACTCACCGGGCGGTCCACTACAACCGTCAGTTCGGCCGATCGGCCCATCCCGTTGCACTACTACTTCCAGGAAACGCCGGTCCACGAAACCCTCGAGGAACTGCTGAGCACCAAGCAGGTTCCCGTGTACGTGGTGCATTTCAGCCAGGTCGAAGCCATCGAGCGGGCCCAGAACCTCATGAGCGTCAACATGTGCACGCGCGAGGAGAAGGACAAGATTGCCGAGCTGATTGCCGGTTTCCGGTTCGCCGCCGGCTTCGGCAAAACCCTGAACCGGCTGGTCCGCCACGGCATCGGCGTCCATCATGCCGGAATGCTGCCCAAGTACCGCCGCCTCGTCGAACAACTGGCACAGGCAGGACTCCTGAAGGTCATTTGCGGCACCGACACTCTCGGCGTCGGGATCAATGTTCCCATCCGCACAGTCCTCTTGACTGCCCTCAGCAAGTACGACGGCGTGCGCACCCGCCTGCTGAACTCCCGGGAATTCCATCAGATCGCCGGCCGCGCGGGCCGCGCGGGCTACGACACTGCCGGAACAGTTGTGGTGCAGGCGCCCGAACACGTGGTGGAGAACGCGAAGGCGATGGCAAAAGCCACGGCGAAGTTCGGTGACGACCAGAAGAAACTGCGGCAAGTCGTGCGGAAGAAGCCGCCGGAAGGCTTCGTCTCGTGGGGGAAGCCCACCTTCACCCGTTTGGTGGAGTCCGTGCCGGACCCGTTGACCTCGAGTTTCACCGTGACGCATGCAATGCTGCTCAACTTGATGGAGCGCCCCGGGGATCCGTTCGCCGCTGCCCGCCGTCTCCTCACCGAAAACCATGAAGCCCGGCCGGCCCAACTGCAGCTCATGAAGAAGGCCCTGAGTATTTACCGCGAGCTGCTGGCGGCCGGAGTGGTTGAACGCATTCCCGAGGCCGAGCAGGAGAAAGAGGGCCGTTCCGTCCGGCTGACCGTTCACTTGCAAGCCAACTTCGCCTTGAACCAGCCGCTTTCACCGTTTGCCCTTGCCGCGCTTGAGCTCCTGGATCCGGAGTCGCCGTCGTACGCCTTGGACGTCGTGTCCGTGATCGAAGCGACCCTTGAGAAGCCACGGCAGATCCTCTCCGCGCAGCAGAAAAAGGCACGCGGCGAGGCCGTCGCCGCGATGAAGGCCGACGGCATCGATTACGACCAGCGCATGGCCATGCTTGAAGCGGTCAGCTACCCGCAGCCCCTCGCGGAGATCCTGGGCGAAGCGTTCGAGGTGTACCGCAAGGCCGCACCCTGGGTGGGCGACTTTGAGCTGGCTCCGAAGTCGGTGGTCCGGGACATGTACGAGCGCGCCATGAATTTCGGTGAATTCGTCCAGTTCTACGGGCTGGCCCGCTCCGAGGGGATCGTGCTGCGGTATTTGGCCGACGGCTTCAAGGCCCTGCGTCAGACGGTCCCCCAGGACTCGCTCCGCGAAGACCTCGAGGACCTCATCGCCTGGCTGGGTGAACTGGTCCGCCAGGTCGACTCCAGCCTGCTCGACGAGTGGGAAGAGCTCACCTCCGGGGTGGCTCCGACGCCGCACGACGCCCCGCCTCCTCCCCCGCCGTCGCTCACATCCAACATCCGCGCCTTCCGGGTCATGGTCCGCAACGAGATGTTCCGGCGTGTCGAGTTGTTCGCGGACGAGGACGCGGCCGCCTTGGGCGAGCTCGACGCCGGCAGCGGCTGGGATGCGGAGCGCTGGGAAGACGCTTTGGACGACTACTTCGACGAACACGACGACATCGAAACCGGCCCCGACGCCCGGGGCCCGGGACTCCTCATGATCACGGAGGAACCCGGCATCTGGCGGGTGCGGCAGATTTTCGATGACCCGGCCGGCAACCATGACTGGGGCATTTCCGCCGAAGTGGACCTGGAAGCCTCGGATGAGAGCGGAACCGCCGTGGTCAAGGTGACCTCGGTCAACCGCCTCTAGGCGCCTAGTAAGCTCGAATCATGAGTGTTATCCGCCCTGCCACAGCGTCCGACGTCCCCGCGATCCTGCAGATGATCCATGAGCTTGCGGCCTACGAAAAAGAGCCCGACGCCGTGAAGAACACGCCGGAAATGCTGTCCGATGCCCTGTTCGGCGAGAATCCGCGGGTGTATGCGCACATGGCGGAAAACGCAGCCGGGGACGTCCAGGGTTTCGCCTTGTGGTTCCTGAACTACTCCACGTGGGAAGGCGTCCACGGGATCTACCTCGAGGACCTCTACGTCAGGCCCGATGCCCGGGGCGAGGGCCACGGCAAGGCGCTCCTGCAGCACCTGGCCGCCACCGCCGTCGAACGCGGTTACGCAAGGGTGGAGTGGAGCGTCCTGGACTGGAACGAACCGTCCATCAACTTCTACCGGAGCCTGGGCGCCGTGCCCATGGACGGCTGGTCCACGTTCCGGCTGACCGGCGAAGCCCTGGGCGCCTTCGGCAACGGCAAGGTCATGGCTCGTGGCTGAGCGGGTGGTTGAGGGCATCGTTGGGCGCGCGAGTCGGCCCGCCGTTGGGCAAACGGTTGAGCACGCGGCCCACACCATCCGGGCACATCACGAATTCAGGGGTGTCCGCACCACCGAGCATTTTTTCACGGTCCCCCTCGACCACTGGGCCGCCGGGGGTGCGGACGCTCCTGGCACCGCTGAAACGATCACCGTCTTCGCCCGGGAGTTCGTCTCCGCCGAGCACTCGAAGGAAGATGCTGCCCGGCTGCCATGGTTGCTCTACCTCCAGGGCGGGCCCGGCGGACGCGGAACCCGAACCACGTCCCTGTCTGGCTGGATGAAGGCTGCCGCAAGGAATTTCCGCATCCTGATGCTGGATCAACGGGGAACGGGCCTGTCCACGCCGGCGGACCGCAATACCTTGCCGCTCCGCGGCGATGCCGCGGCGCAGGCTGAATACCTCACCCATTTCCGGGCGGACTCGATCGTGGCCGACGCCGAACTCATCCGGAAGGCCTTGGGTTCGGAGCCGTGGACCGTCCTCGGCCAGAGCTTCGGCGGTTTCTGCGCGCTGACGTACCTGTCATTCGCGCCGGAAGGTTTGAGCGAAGTCCTCATCACGGGAGGGCTGGCGCCGTTGGAAGGTCCCGCCGAGCGCGTCTACCGGGCCACATTCCAACGGGTTGCGGAACGAAACGCGGAATACTTCGCGTGGTATCCGGAGGACCGCGAGCTGGTCACCCGGATTGCACGGCACCTGGAATCCACGGAGGAGCGGCTGCCCAGCGGAGAACGCCTCACTACGGAACGCTTCCAAATGGTGGGGTCGTTCCTGGGCGGGAACGCCCGTGTGGATGCCCTGCACACCCTCCTGGAGGACGCCTTCGTGCCCTCCCGGGACGGAGAGCGCCTCTCGGATGCGTTCCTGGAACAGGTCCACGGGCTCGTTTCCCGGGCGTCGAATCCCCTGTACGCAGTCTTGCACGAGTCCATCTACGGCCAGGGGCAGGCCACGGACTGGGCGGCGTGGCGGGTCCTCGCGGAATTCCCCGGGTTCCGGCCCGACGCCGCGGAACCGCTCCTGACCGGCGAAATGGTCTATCCCTGGTATTTCGAACAGGATCCGGCGCTCGTTCCCCTGCAGGAAGTAGCCGGACTGTTGGCCGGCAAGGAAGACTGGAAACCGCTCTACGATGTGTCCCGGCTGAACGCGAACACTGTGCCCGTCGCGGCCGCCGTGTACCGCGACGACATCTACGTGGACTTCCAGCTATCCATGGAAACCGCAGCGGCCGTGCGCGGACTCCAGGCCTGGACCACAGCGGACTTTCATCACGACGGGATCGGTGAAGACGGGGAAGGCATCTTCAACCGACTTCTGGGGATGGCCCGCGGCACGAACTGAGCCCCGGGGCGAACTGAGCCCCGGGGCTCCGAAGCCTTCCGCATTTGTCAGTGGCTCCGCATTTGTCAGTGGCCGCTGACCTTGTTCATGCTCTTGCGGGAGTCTTCCTCGAGCCGGGCGTCCAGTTTGGACTTGCTGGCGGCGGGGGTCATGAGGCTCGCGACAACCGCTACCACGATCGTGCCGATGATGACCGCCAAGGACACATAGGTCGGGATCTCCGGAGCCCATTCAATATGGTGGCCGCCGTTGATGAAGGGCAGTTCGTTGACGTGCATGGCGTGCAGGACCAGCTTGACACCGATGAACGCGAGGATGACCGACAAGGCGTGCTTGAGGTAGATCAGCCGGCTCATGAGGCCGCCAAGGAGGAAGTACAGCTGGCGCAAGCCCATGAGGGCGAAGATGTTGGCGGTGAAGACGATGAAGGGGCTCTGCGTCAGTCCGAAGATGGCTGGGATGGAATCCACGGCGAACAAAAGGTCCGTCATGCCGATGGTCACGAAGACGATCAGCATCGGCGTGAACAGTTTCTTGCCGTCGACCGTGGTGCGCAGCTTGCCGCCGTCGAACTTCTCCGACATCGGGACAACTTTGCGGATGCGGGCAATCAGCGGGTTTTCGGCGCCATCTTCCTCGTCTTCGCCGTTGTCCGTGGCCTGCTTCCACGCGGTCCACAGCAGGAACGCGCCGAAGATGTAGAAGACCCAACTGAACTGCTCAATCACCACCGCACCGAGGGCAATGAAGATACCGCGCAGGACGAGGGCGATAATGATGCCCACCATCAGTACTTCCTGCTGGTACTTACGGGGCACCGAGAACCGCGCCATGATGATGATGAAGACAAAGAGGTTGTCGATGCTCAGGCTGTATTCAGTCACCCAGCCTGCGATGAACTGGCTGCCATGCTCCGGACCGGCGAACGCGAACATCGCTACGGCGAACACCAAGGCAAGGGTGACGTAGAAGGCGACCCAGAGACCGGCTTCCTTCATGGAGGGTTCATGCGGACGCTTGACCACCAGGAGAAGGTCGACAAGGAGGATGATTCCGAGAACGACGAAAGAGCCGATCTCAAACCAGGCGGGGAGTTGCATCTAAATTGCCTTTCGCAGGTACGCCAAAACGGCGTAAGTCTCTCCGACCTGCCTGCGTCACCCTGCCTCAAGGCAACAACGCTCAAACGGCGATCCACTAGGCCCGGCGAGGCAGCTGTGCCTTGCGTGTTGACGGACCTAGCGCTTGGGATACTCCCCTACGTAGGCCCAACTTTACCTTAGGCGTGCCCTGCGGACTGCATTTGGCGCAGTTCGCGCTTGAGGTCGCCCACCTCGTCACGGATCCTCGCGGCGATCTCGAACTGGAGTTCGGCGGCGGCCGCGTGCATCTGCTCGGTCAGCTGTTCGATCAGACCGACCAGGTCCTCGGCCGGCGCCGCGGCCAGGCCGTCTTGCCGGACCTTCGAAGCGCCCTTGCCCTTTCCGGTCCGGCCGCCCTTTCCGGCTGCGGCGAGCAACTCGCGGGTGTCGGCGTCTTCGCGGGCAAGCTGATCGGTGATATCCGCGATCTTCTTGCGCAACGGTTGCGGATCGACACCGTTGTCGGTGTTGTACTTGACCTGGATTTCCCGGCGACGGTTGGTTTCCTCAATGGCCTTCGCCATGGAGTCCGTAATCCGGTCGGCGTACATGTGGACCTGACCCGAAACGTTCCGGGCCGCGCGCCCGATGGTCTGGATGAGTGAAGTGGCCGAGCGCAGGAAACCTTCCTTGTCGGCGTCCAGGATGCTGACCAGGGACACTTCGGGCAGGTCGAGGCCCTCGCGGAGCAGGTTGATGCCCACCAGGACGTCGAAACTGCCCATGCGGAGTTCGCGGAGCAGTTCCACGCGCCGAAGGGTGTCGACGTCGGAGTGCAGGTACTGGACCTTGACGCCGTGGCCCAGCAGGTAGTCGGTCAGGTCCTCGGCCATGCGCTTGGTCAAGGTGGTGACCAGCACGCGTTCATCGCGCTCAACCCGCGTCCGGATTTCGCCAAGGAGATCGTCGATCTGGCCCTTGGTCGGCTTCACGATGACTTCCGGATCGATCAGTCCGGTGGGGCGGATGATCTGCTGGACGAAACCGTCGGCCTTGCCCAGCTCGTACTTGCCCGGGGTCGCGGAAAGGTAGACGGTCTGGCCCACCCGTTCCAGGAATTCATCCCATTTGAGCGGCCTGTTGTCCATGGCCGACGGAAGCCGGAAGCCGTGGTCCACGAGGGTGCGCTTCCGCGACATGTCGCCCTCGTACATGGCGCCGATCTGCGGGACAGTGACGTGGGATTCGTCGATGACCAGCAGGAAGTCGTCCGGGAAGTAGTCGATGAGGCAGTGCGGGGCTGTGCCGGAGCCGCGGCCATCGATGTGGCGTGAGTAGTTCTCGATCCCGTTGCAGAACCCCATTTGCTGCATCATCTCGAGGTCGTAGGTGGTGCGCATGCGCAGCCTCTGGGCCTCCACCAGCTTGTTCTGGCCTTCGAGGACCTTGAGCCGCTCCGCGAGCTCTTCTTCGATGGCGGTGATGGCGCGGGACATGCGTTCCGGTCCGGCGACATAATGCGAAGCCGGGAAGATGTACATCTCGGTTTCCTCGCGGATCACATCGCCCGTGACCGGATGCAAGGTGTAGATGTTCTCGATCTCGTCGCCGAAGAACTCGATGCGCAGGGCCAGCTCTTCGTACATGGGGATGATCTCCACGGTGTCTCCGCGCACACGGAAAGTGCCGCGGTGGAAGTCCATGTCGTTGCGGGTGTATTGCATGGCGACGAACCTGCGCAGGAGATCGTCCCGGTTCAATTCCGCGCCCTTGGTGAGGGTGACCATCCCGGCGATGTACTCCTCGGGGGTACCCAGGCCGTAGATACAGGACACGGTGGCCACCACAACGACATCCCTGCGGGTCAACAGCGCGTTGGTGGCCGAGTGACGCAGCCGCTCGACTTCCTCGTTCACGGAGGAGTCCTTCTCGATGAAGGTATCCGTCTGGGGAACATAGGCTTCAGGCTGGTAGTAGTCGTAGTACGAAACGAAGTACTCGACCGCATTGTTGGGCAGCAGTTCCCGGAACTCGTTGGCGAGCTGCGCTGCCAGGGTCTTGTTTTGGACCATCACCAAGGTGGGCCGCTGGACCTGTTCGATCAACCAGGCGGTGGTGGCACTCTTGCCCGTACCGGTGGCGCCGAGCAGCACCACGTCTTTTTCGCCGTTGTTGATCCGTTCGGTCAGCTCCGCGATAGCGGCCGGCTGGTCACCGGCCGGCTTGAATTCGCTGATGACCTCAAAGGGCGCGACGACTCGGTTGATCTCCTGGGCAAGACTCATGAATCCAATGTACCCCCGCCCGCGGACAGTTACTGTCCGCGTTTTCCGGTTGAACGGGGACCGCCGCCGGGGCGGATCCAGCTGTCATCCAGCCGTCCCATGATGGAACGGAACATCTTGACGGCGAACCAGATGCCGGACACAAGCCAGGGCGCGAACGGCGCCGAGCCGCTGCCCCTCAAGATGGGACGTGATTCTCCGATTCCCGGCCATGCGTACCGCCTAGTCTCGTGCCGCGGAGTGCGACGGCGGCTGCCACCCGCTGCTCCTGGCCCAGGCATCCATAAGCGGCCAGGCCACTTCGGTGAACCAGGGTTCCTTGGCTTCCGCATACGCCAAGGTCCGGTGGTCGCCGGCGTGGAGCGCGGCGAGCTCCTGTTTCATGTCCGTATACATGCGCACTGCGTCGGGGTTGGCGCGGAGCCAGTCCCTGAACAACAACGCATAACGCCAGCCTGGACTTCCAAGGACCCGGACATGGACATTCGCGGCCCGCCCGGGGTCGGAGTTGCAATGGAAGCGTTTTTGCCATGCCGATGGATCCAGGTCCGGCGGCTTGGGCGTGTCACGGGCGGAAGCCTCCTGCAACGGGAAACCGGCCTCGCCCAAGGCCGTTGCTATCCGGTCCGCGGCTTCCAGCGAGGACACATTTACTTGCAGGTCGATGACGTCCTTGGCGGGAAGGCGGGGTACCGATGTCGAACCGATGTGGTCTGCGCCCAGGATCTCCGGAGATGCCCGCCTGAGCCTGGCAAGCAGCCGTTCGGCCTGGACCGGCCAGTCGGGGTTTGGCGGGGACAAGACGGGTCCGCCGTCCCGCGGTGCCGGGCGGCCGGCGGCAAGATTGCGGGCAAACGGTGCCAGTCGCTCTTCCCATAGGGCTTCCACGAGCTTCGTAACGTCCTCAACGCTTCCGGAGTTGTCCAACACGACGTCGGCCGCCGCCAACCGTTCGTCCCTGCCGGCTTGCGCGGCCATGCGGGAGACCGCGTCTTCGACTGTCATGCCGCGGATCTCCGTCATGCGACGGATCCGCTCTTCGTCCGAGGCATCGACCACCAGCACCAAGTGGAAGCTGCTGCCCTGCCCGGTTTCGACCAGAAGCGGAATATCCTGGACGACGATGTCTCCCGGTTCGGCGGTCGCAAGCATCGCGGCGGCCTTCTCCCGGACGCGCGGATGGATGATCGCGTTAAGCGCTTCCCGGCGATCCGGCTCAGCGAACACAATCGCGCCGAGGCGTGCCCGGTCAAGGCGCCCGTCGCCGTCGAGGATGCCCTCACCGAACTCGGCAACAACAGCCGCCAAGCCTGGCGTGCCCGGCTCCACGACCTCGCGGGCCAGCGCGTCGGCATCGATCAAGACGGCGCCCAGCTCCCTCAGCCGGGCGGACACGAGCGATTTGCCGGAGGCGATCCCGCCGGTAAGTCCAATCTTCAGCACCCCTCCACACTAGACTGGGTCGGTGGCAGAACAGGACGAAAGCCGGGCGACCGCGTACACAACGTTGTCGCTTGGAGGCGATTTCCGCCACGAACTCGAGATCAAGCGTTCGCGCTTCATCACAGTGCTGCGCCGCGCCTCGGACGAGGACTCCGCCCGCGCCTTGGTGACGGAACTGCGCAAGGAATTCCATGACGCCCGGCACCACTGCTCGGCATTCGTCCTCGGTCCGGATCGCGTCATCCAGCGTTCCAACGACGACGGCGAGCCCTCCGGCACAGCCGGCATCCCCATGCTTGAGGCACTCATCAAACGCGAGACACTTCCCGGGGTGGCTGACCTGAGCGACGTGAGTGCCGTCGTCGTGCGCTATTTCGGCGGGATCCTCCTGGGCGCCGGCGGGCTGGTCCGTGCCTATTCCGAGTCAATTTCGGCCGCGCTGGACTCCGCTCCCCTGGTTCAGCGACGCCGCCTGCGGATTTGCGACATCCCCGTGCCCCACCACGCGGCCGGAAGGCTTGAAAACGACCTGCGCTCCGCGGGCTATGCCATGGCCGAAACAAGCTACGAACCCTCGGGGACGATCCTGCGCGTGGCCCTGCCTGATGATGCAATCGCAATCGCCGACGCCGGTGAGCGGCTGGCATCCATGACCGGGGGCGCCTCGTTACTCCACTTGCGGGGAACGGAATGGGTCGACCTCCAGGCCTGAGCTTCGTATGGACATGCCCTCCCCTGACCACTAGCACTGGACATAGTGGGTTTATGTCCAGTCCTTGCTGCCAACGAGGGGCATGTCCCGTGGCGACCCGGGCCAAGCCGGAAGGGACATGCCCTCCCCTGGCCACCACCACTGGACATAGTGGGTATATGTCCACTCCTTGCAGCCAACGAGGGGCATGTCCAGTGGGGACACTCGGATCGCACTGTGCGGGGTGAAATCCAAGCTGGATTGGTCCCTGAAGCGGCAACAGCCTATTTCAGATGGTGGTCATTCTGCGGTGCAGTCATTAACCAAGGGGTTCATAAGTCTGATCACACCCATCCGCAGGAGACTACTTCGTCCAAAGAGCCAATCACATGCCAACTCAGGGTGGGAGATATTTGATAGATGGTTATCACTTGGTGACCATGGCTGAGCTTCCACACCGGGACATGCCCTCCCCTCGCCACCAGCACTGGACATAGTGGGTATATGTCCACTCCTTGCTGCCAACGAGGGGCATGTCCCGTGGGGACCCGGGCCACGGCTGAGCTTCCACACCGGGACATGCCCTCCCCTCGCCACCAGCACTGGACATAGTGGGTATATGTCCACTCCTTGCTGCCAACGAGGGGCATGT
>NZ_JBFBLA010000002.1:0-38431 GCF_040702485.1 Arthrobacter sp. NPDC080031 | reverse complement strand
TGTCCCGTGGGGACCGCGGCAAAAGGGACCCGGCAAGGAGAACCTCGGCAGCACGGAAACAGGGTTAAACAAAGCGGCTCCTGCGATTCGTGAATGAATCGCAGGAGCCGCTTTTATCCCGGCCCGGAAATCCGGGCCAGTGGCAATTAGTTGCCGGTCAGCTTCTCGCGCAGAGCGGCGAGGGCCTCGTCGGATGCCAGGGTGCCCGCGTTGGACTCGGTGGCAGCCGGCTCGGAGGAGTAGCTGGTGGTGCCGGAGTCGCTCTCGCCGGAAGCGGCAGCAGCGGCGTCGTCAGCAGCGTGCTGGGAAACCTGCTTCTTGTGAGCTTCCCAACGTGCCTGGGCGTCAGCGTACTGCTGCTCCCAAGCGGCGCGCTGCGTCTCGTAGCCCTCGAGCCATTCGTTCGACTCGGGGTCGAAGCCCTCAGGGTACTTGTAGTTGCCCTCTTCGTCGTACTCAGCGGCCATGCCGTACAGAGCCGGGTCAAACTCGGTGCTGTCGGCGTCAACGCCCTCGTTAGCCTGCTTGAGGGAGAGGGAGATGCGGCGGCGCTCGAGGTCGATGTCGATGACCTTGACGAAGAGCTCGTCGCCAACGGAGACGACCTGCTCAGCAAGCTCAACGTGGCGGACAGCCAGCTCGGAGATGTGAACGAGGCCTTCGATGCCGTCTTCGACGCGAACGAACGCACCGAACGGAACCAGCTTGGTGACCTTACCCGGAACAACCTGGCCGAGGGCGTGGGTGCGGGCGAAGGTCTGCCACGGGTCTTCCTGCGTGGCCTTGAGGGACAGGGACACGCGCTCGCGGTCCAGATCCACTTCGAGAACCTCGACGGTGACTTCCTGGCCAACCTCGACAACCTCGGACGGGTGGTCGATGTGCTTCCAGGACAGCTCGGAAACGTGAACCAGACCGTCTACGCCGCCAAGGTCCACGAATGCACCGAAGTTGACGATGGAGGAAACGACGCCGGGACGAACCTGGCCCTTTTCCAGCTTGTTGAGGAACGTGGAGCGAACCTCGGACTGGGTCTGCTCGAGCCATGCACGGCGGGAAAGAACAACGTTGTTGCGGTTCTTGTCCAGCTCGATGATCTTGGCTTCGATCTGCTGACCGATGTACGGAGCGAGGTCGCGGACCCGGCGCATCTCGACAAGCGATGCGGGCAGGAAGCCGCGCAGGCCGATGTCGAGGATGAGACCACCCTTGACAACCTCGATGACGGTACCGGTGACAACACCGTCTTCTTCCTTGACCTTCTCGATGTCGCCCCAGGCACGCTCGTACTGAGCACGCTTCTTGGAGAGGATGAGTCGGCCTTCTTTGTCTTCCTTGGTGAGCACCAGGGCTTCGACCTGATCGCCAACGGAGACGACGTCCCCGGGGTCAACGTCGTGCTTGATGGAAAGCTCGCGGGAAGGGATGACACCTTCGGTCTTGTAACCGATGTCGAGCAGGACTTCGTCGCGGTCAACCTTGACGACGATACCTTCGACGAGGTCTCCGTCGTTGAAGTACTTGATGGTGGCGTCGACAGCTGCGAGGAAGTCCTCAGCGGTACCGATGTCGTTGATCGCGACTACGGGGGTACCGGGCTTCTCGGTGGAGGTGATGGTCATGTAGTAGGGGCTCCGTTGTGGATAGAGTATCGGTCAGGCAAACCGCCCGCTTTCCGTCGCCGGTCCGCAGGACACGGCAAAACGCCGGGTCATCCTGAATTGTGGATTCTAAATTTGCGCGCACGTAGTATGCGCCCGTTCATTCTAGTCGTTCGCCGCAAGGAGGGTCAAAGCGGCAGCGTGTCACCGAGCCGCGCGAACGTCACGCCACGGTCCAGCAAGCCTGGAAGGGCCCGCGCATATCCCTCCGCGGTGCCGCCGGCAGGCTGGTTGAAATGCGAGATCACAATCTGGCCGGCGCCCTGTCCCGCACCGATCTTGTTCACTTCGCCCGCGACCGTCGGAGCCGGGAAGGTCGCGCCGCCGTCGCCGTTCACCGTGAAGCTCACCGGGACAAGTCCGAGGGCATTGGTGATCGACACCGCGACGTCGTCGTAGTAGGCAGTTCCCGCCCGGAAGAAGCGGGGGGCCTTGCCGCAGAGCCGCTCCATGACATCCTGGTTGCCCATGATTTCGTCATAGACTTCGCCCGCATTGGCGGTGCCCGGGATCCCGTATGCCGGGCGCCCGTTGACCGATAGGGGCTGGTGCCGGAAGCCGTGGTTGCCGAGCTCGAACAAGGGATCGGCCGCGAGCTCGGCTGCCAGCCCGGGGTTGGCCTTGATCCAACGGCCGTTGACGAACAAGGTGGCGGGAACGTTGAGCTTGCGCAGGGTCTGGAGCAAGCGTTGATCGCACTCCGAGCCTTGGGGGCCACCGCAAGCGTCGAACGTCAAGACCGCATGCGTGGACGGGGTTTTCGAGACCACGCCAGTGACGGCGAGCCCCCATTCGACGGGCTTGCGCCCGGAGAATTCGGCCACAACCTGGGACCTCGACGGCGGTTCAGGCCGCGTTTCGGGCACGACAGGATGCTGGCCCGCCTCTTCCACGACCGGTGTTGAAACCGGAGCCGGGACAGGCGCCGGCGCCGCCGCCGGTTGTTGGGCGCAGGCGGCCAGTCCGGTCATCGCGAGTCCGGCGGCAGCCGCCAGCAACGACCTCCGGCCCGGCAGTCCCGATGGACCGAAGGAGTGGCCCTCCGGCTGGAATTCCCCCATGGAATCCTTCTTCTGTTGTAGATCCTGCGTGTGGTTTGTGCCTAGAAATGCGTCAGGCAATGGGCTGGACGTTCGACGGCGAACATGTGCCCGGCAGCCAAAGCTGCTCCCGGCGTGTGCTCCCGGATCCGGCCTGCCGAAGCCAAGATTACAGGACTGACGGCACCCAGATAGACAGACCCCAAATCCGTGACGTCCATGCTCAGGTCCGGGCTCCCGCCACGCGTCTGCCTGACCGTGGCGACACCGCCGTCGGACGTCAATTCCCACGTACCGTCGGCAAAATCGAGCGCGTCCCGGATTTGCAGCACCAAGCGTCCATCGGTGCCGTAGCGGCGGGCCGACAAGGCTGCAGGGACGTCCAGGACGCGCAACCACAGCATGTCGCGGTAGTCGGAAGACGTGACGCAACGTCCGTCCTCGAGCGCCCACACGAGGGGGTCTTCAACGGGAGCTTCAGGCCAGGAGACCTGTTCGACAAGGTCGATGCTGCCCAGAAATTGCCACAGCTCCAGGTACGCGGAGTCAGTCGCGGCGACAAGGTCCACGATTTCCACCGTGTATGGCTTCGTGTCCCAGCCGGCGAACTTGTAGGACACGTACCCGTCAATGCCGCCGTCCGGTCCGTAGTGGAGCGCACATTTGATGGCCTTGTCTTCACTGCCGTCGCGCTTCATGGCCCCGGACACATGGTGGCGGTAGGAGTCCTGCCTCACGATGGACCCGGGCGTACGGCGGTGAACCCGTTCGAAAACCTCGGGCGCGAGGTCGAGAAGAACTCTTGGGTCTGCGATTTCCACCCGGCCAACGGGCTCGTGCATGATGCGGAATTTCGGACCGGTGTCCACCTTGATGCTCCGCTCGAAAGTTGCGACGCCAAATCCAAAGCGGCCGTAGATGGACGCCTCGGAGGCGGTCAGGGCGGCCAAGGCGAAGCCATCGTCCTTGGCATCGGCGAGATCCGCGGTCATCATCCCGCGCAGGATGCCCTGGCGCCGATGCGTTCCGCGGACTGTGACAGCGGTGATCTGGCGCGTCCGTAGTTCCTGGCCGAAGCCGATATTCAGCTTGTTTTCCAGCGTTCCAAAGGTCGCCACCGGAAATCCCGGGTCGAGCGCATGCAACGGAGGTTCGCCGTTGACGTAAACGCCCGTCAACTCACGGTTGTCCGCCTGGTACATCGCGAGAATCTTGTCGATGAGCTCATCGCTTCGTTGCTCGTCGTGGAATCCGAAGCCGACGGCCCGGATCCACTCACGTGCTTGTCCGTAGTCCGGGTTCTCCTTGTCGACGGAACGAAAGCGCTTGACGTTGTATTTTTCGTTGGTTTCCTTGGGATCAGCCACGCCCCGAGCCTAGCCAGACGGCAAGGGGCACGCCACCTTATCAGCGGCGTGCCCCGTCCCGGCCCGCAACGCGGGCCTGTGCGCCTGTTAGTGCCCGGCGTCGTACCAGCTGGAGCCGACTCCAAGCTGGACGTCCAGCGGCACCGAGAGCTCGGCTGCCGTCCCCATCTGTTCGGTCACGAGCTTTTCGACGGCTTCCCGTTCACCATGGGCAACCTCGAGCACGAGTTCGTCATGGACCTGCAGCAGCATCCGGGACTTCAGCCCCTGGCTGGTCAGCTCGGCCGAAACGCCGAGCATCGCCCGCTTCATGAGGTCCGCCGCCGAACCCTGGATCGGCGAGTTCAGTGCAATACGCTCGGCGATCTCGCGGTGCTGGCGGTCCGTGCTGGTCAGGTCCGGAAGATAGCGGCGGCGGCCTTCGATCGTGGAGGTGTAGCCGTCGATCCGGGCCTGCTCCACCACGCCACGCAGATAGTCGCGCACCGCACCGAAGCGGTCGAAGTAGTCCTTCATGAGGGTCCTGGCTTCGTCGACGGAGATTTCCAGTTGCTTGGACAGGCCGAACGAAGTCAGGCCGTAGGCCAAGCCATAGGACATGGCCTTGACCTTGGAACGCATGGCACTCGTAACCTCTTCCGGTGCCACATTGAAGATGTGCGAGCCGACATAGCGGTGCAGGTCCTCACCCTCCTTGTACGCCTGGATGAGCCCTTCGTCGCCCGACAGATGCGCCATGATACGCATTTCGATCTGCGAGTAGTCGGCCGACAGCAGGCATTCGTAGCCCTCACCGACGACGAAGATCCCTCGGACGCGACGACCTTCCTCACTGCGCACCGGGATGTTCTGCAGATTGGGATTGTTCGAGGAAATACGCCCCGTGGCGGCGACGTTCTGGGCGTACGTGGTGTGGATACGGCCGTCCTCGGCCACCGATTTCTTGAGCGTCTCCAGCATCTGGGCCAGCTTGGAGGATTCCCGGTGGGCCATGAGCTGCACCAGGAACTCGTGGCCGGTCTTCTCCAGGAGGGTCTTCAGCGAGGCGGCGTCCGTTGTGTAGCCGGACTTGATCTTCTTGGTTTTGGGCAGGCCAAGCTCTTCGAAGAGGACTGTTTGCAGCTGCTTGGGCGAGCCGAGATTGACCTCGTGGCCAATTGCGGCGAATGCCTGGTCCTGCGCGTTGTCGATCACTTTCGCGAGGTCCGCGAGCTGTTCGTCCAGTCGCTCCGTGGAAATGGCAATGCCCGAGAGTTCCATCTGGGCCAAGACCCGCGCGACCGGCAGCTCCAACGTGGTCAGGAGCGCTTCAGCCTTGCGTTCGGCGAGCTCGCTTTCGAAGTGCTTGCTCAGTGCGTGCACGACGGCGGCCTGCTGGACGAGCGCGCCGGCCGCGGCCCCGTCCGGCCCATCACCAAGATCGAGTTCCAGCTGGCCGGTTTTCGCCGCCGCAGCCGTGACAGTGATCCTCAAGTGGTGCTGGGCGAGCTCGGCGAGCTCGTAGCTGCGGCGGTCCGGCTGGATCAGGTAGCCCGAAATGGCAGTGTCGTCCACCACCCCTTCCAAACCAAGTCCACGGTGGTCCAAGGCCTTCAAGGCATCCTTGAACTCGTGCATGACCTTGGCCTCTTCGGGGTCCCGCAGCCACTTGGCCAGGACAGCATCGGCCGCCGCATCCAAAGACGACAGCTCGATGTAGGCAGCCCCGTTGGACCGCACGATGGCAAGGGCATCGGCGTCGTCGCCAATCCGTCCCGGAACCAACTGCACGGCGACGGCGGCACGGCTCCCCGCACCCGCGGCGAAGAACTCTTCCAGGGCGGCGGCGTCCTCCAGGATCGTGTAGTCGGGCGCGTCAATGGTTTCGGGAGGCGCGCCGGCGGTGTCATCGCCATAGAGATCGAACAGCCGGGCGCGGAGGGTCCTGAACTCGAGGGTGTCGAAGAGTGTCTCGATCTCCTGGCGATTTGGACGCGGCTCCTCAAGTTCCGCGAGCGTGACAGGGAGCTCAAGGTCGCTTAGGAGCTTGTTGAGGCGGCGATTGCGCTTGACGGCGTCGATGTTTTCCCGGAGGGCTCCACCGACTTTGCCGCCAATGGAATCCAGGTTCTCCAGGATCCCGTCCAGGCCGCCGTAAAGGTTGATCCACTTGGCTGCGGTCTTGGGGCCGACGCCGGGAACGCCCGCAAGGTTGTCGGCGGACTCCCCTACCAGCGCGGCGAGATCGGAGTAGCGGGACGGTGGAACGAAGTACTTTTCTTCGATGGCTGCCGCGTCCATGCGGGGAATATTGGAAACGCCCTGTTTCGGGTACAGGACGAACACGTTGTCGGTGATGAGCTGGAAAGCGTCACGGTCTCCTGAGACCAGGAGGACTTCGTAGCCTGCGGCCTCGCCCCGTGCCGCGAGTGTGGCGAGAATGTCGTCAGCCTCGTAACCGGGCATCTTGATGGTCTTGATGCCCCACGCTTCCATGACTTGATCGATGAGATCGATCTGCCCGCGGAATTCGGGCGGCGTCTCGTTGCGGCCAGCCTTGTATTCGCTGTACTCCGCCTTGCGGAACGTCGTGTCGTCCGAGACATCGAAAGCCACCGCGACGTGGGTGGGCTTCTGGTCCTTGATGAGGTTGATCAACATCGAGGTGAAGCCATGGACGGCGTTGGTGTGCTGGCCCGAGGATGTGGCGAAGTTCTCGGCCGGCAGGGCATAGAACGCCCGGAACGCCATCGAGTGACCATCAAGGACCAGGAGCCTCGGCTTGCCACCTGCCCTGGCGCCCGCAATGGTTGTTGAAAGCTCTGGTGCCGTCGCGGTGGCAATTGATGTTGCCGTTGCGGTGGCAGTTGAGACTGGCGCTGGCGTTGACGTTGGAACTGAGTCCGGTTTGGTTGTTTCGCTCACAGGTGCCAGCCTAGTTGCCATGATGGACAATTTCACGCCGGGCCCGTTCACTGACGAACTCAATGCGGCGGGAGTTCCGCAGGAGTTGCACGGATGGCTTTCCCGCTACGGAGTGGGGTCGCTCGTGGTGAAGATGGGCATCAAGTTCCTCGAACTGGGCCCGGAACGGACTGTCGCCACCATGCCGGTGGAGGGCAATACCCAGGTTGCCGGCATCCTCCACGGCGGCGCCCATGTGGTCCTCGCCGAAACCTTGGGATCCTTCGCGGCGGCCTTGCATGCCGGAGCCGGACGCCACGTGGTGGGAATCGAGGTGGGCGCAACCCACCACCGCTCCATAGCGAGCGGCCTGGTCACGGGCACGTGCACGGCCATCCATTTGGGCGGCACCCTCGCCACCCACGAAATTGTCATGACCGACGATCACGGCCGACGGCTGTCAACCGCCCGGATTACGAACATGATCCGGGAGAACAGGGCCCGCTGACCCGGCACGCGCGGGGAACCTGTAGCGCAGCTCCACTGCCGCGCCCCCAAGGGTGCGGGAGGAGATCAACTCGAGCGGCGCCGTCGGGCTCCCGACAGGCAGCAATCGCTTGCCGGAACCCAAGGCGACAGGGATGAGGGTGACAATCATCTCGTCCAGCAGGCCGGCCTTGGCGAACTGGGCCACGAGGTCTCCACCACCAACCAGCCACACGTTCTTGTCACCGGCGTCGGCAACCAGGTCCGGTGCGAATTCCGCAACCTCGCCGCGCGCGAACGTGACGTCCGCGCCGGGCGGCGCGGCGTATTCGCGGTGGGTGAAGATCCAGCATGGAATACCGGGATAGGGCCACTTGCCCGGCTCGTGTTCCATGAGCCAGCGGTACGTCTGGCCGCCCATGGCAATGCAGCCGATGCCCGCCATGAAGTCTTCGTAGCTTTCGGTGACGCCCTCGGCCTCTTCGAACTGGAGCAGCCAGCCGAGATCGTCTTCTTTCGTGGCGATGAACCCGTCAAGCGAGGACGCCACGTAGTACTGGAAATCCGCCATGGCCCCACCCTACCCATGAGGCAACGGGGTTCACAGCAACTTCGTGAAGTACGGGACGATCAGGTAGATCCCGAAAAGCACGGCGATTCCGCAGGCCGCGAAGCACGCATAGGCGAGGGAGCGGACCATGGCCGGCGACTTCTGCCGGGCGTCGCCGGCGATGGCAGTGAGGCGGACACCGAGCGAATACAGCACCACGAGGAGCACGGCAGCGACCAGAGTTGCGCCGGCTACCTGCACCAGATCCAACCACTTCATGCCTGGATGTCCTTAATCAAGCTTTTGCCCGGATTCTGTTTTTTGGCGTTCTTTTTGCGGAAGCGGACGGCGGTGCCGGCTTCCTCGACTTCGACGGCGTTGTGGTGGCCCACGTGCGACTTCCTCGAGTAAATGAACATATAGACGACGACGGCGGTGCCCACGAGTGCAGCGATAACGGCGCCGACAGTGCCGGTGCCGATGAGGAACGCCGTCAAGGCGCCCACGATGGCAGCCGCAGGGAGGGTGAAGAGCCAGCCGGTGGCGATGCGCCCCACTGTTCCCCAGCGCACCGTGGTGCCCTTGCGTCCGAGTCCCGAGCCAATGACCGAACCGGAAGCCACCTGCGTGGTGGAAAGCGCGAAGCCCAGATGGGAGGAAGCAAGGATGGCCGAAGCGGTGCTGGCTTCCGCCGAGAAGCCCTGCGCCGGCTTGACGTCGGTCAGTCCCGAGCCCATGGTCCGGATGATGCGCCAGCCGCCGGCGTAGGTTCCGATGGCAATGGCGAGTGCGCAGGCCCCGATGACCCAAAGCTGCGGGCCGCTTCCGGCGGGCTGCGTTCCGGCGGCGATCAGGACGAGGGTGATGATGCCCATGGTCTTTTGCGCGTCGTTGGTACCGTGGGCCAACGCGACAAGGCTGGAGGTGAAGATCTGGCCGGTACGGAATCCGCCGCGCTTCTGGGTCAGTTTGTCGCCGGTTTCGGGGTCATGCCGGGACGTCAGGGCGTAGGCCAGCTTGGTGCACAGATAGGCCACGGCACCGGCGAGCAGCGGCGAAAAGATGGCCGGAAGAATCACTTTCTGGAGCACGGTGTCGAAGTTGACGGCGTGGAAGCCGATGCCGACGATCGCCGCACCGATGAGCCCGCCAAAAAGCGCGTGCGAAGAACTGGACGGCAGTCCCTTGAGCCAGGTGAACATGTTCCACAGGACGGCCCCCATCAGCCCCGCGAAGATGATCTCCGGCGTGATGTGGATGCCGTCCGTGCCCTCGCGGATAAGGCCTCCCGAAATGGTCTTTGCCACCTCGGTCGAGAGGAACGCGCCCACGAGGTTGAGCACCGCGGCCAAGGCAACAGCCGTCTTGGGCTTGATGGCACCCGTGGCGATCGGAGTCGCCATCGCGTTCGCCGTGTCGTGGAACCCGTTGGTGAAGTCAAAAAATAAGGCCAGCGCTATGACAAGCGCGACCATGAAGGTGATTCCCACCTTGTGCCCAATCTGCAGAGTCGACGATGCGCAGTTCCACTTCCCCGGGCCTGCCTGACGAAAAACAGTTCAGCAATCGTTCATCTGACTGCACTGGCGGAATTAACTATGGCGGGCGTGAAACCTTAAGAATCCTACGTGCCATTGCCGGCATGGCCAAACATCGAATCATCCAAGGAATTGCCGAACAGCCGCGATATCGCTCCGTGACAGGCCCCGCCGCGGGTCCGGTGAGATCCAAAGCACACGGTTGCCAAGGAATTCGGCCCAGGAGCGGGCAGCGGCTTCATGGTTCAGCTGATCGTCCATCCACACGATGCGTTCGGCTCCGGATTCCTGGACGTCCTTTTGCAAAACGTCCAGCTTCCACCAATCAGCGGTCTGGTCCCACCTGTCGCTCGTCAGGACGGGCCAGTGCTCACCGCGGAGGCCGATTGCCGGGCACAGGAATTCGGGCGCGAGCCGCTGCCAGCTCGTCAGCCAGACAAACCTGGCCCCGGGACGGGCAGCCAGCTCATTGAGCTCGTCAACCAGTTCGGAGGCGTAAACGACGTCCAGGATTCCGGCGTCGGCGATTTTCCATTCAGTACCCCAATCGGTGAAGCCCTTGGGACCGAAGGGGTTCACCACGCCGTCGACGTCCAGATACAGCGACACCGTGGTCATGAAGCCCCCTCCCCGACGTGCCAACAAGGCCAGCGTAAGGCAAGCGCTGCGTGTCAGTGCAGTCCGGTGGCGGCTTGCCGCGTGAGTTGGCGTGCGGGATTGCCGCCGAAGATGCTGTGAGCCGGGACGTCTTCGCCCTTCATCAGGAACGAGTCGGCTTCGAGCTGGGCACCTTCGTGCAGGGTGGTTCCATAGTGGACGAACGCGCCCACTCCAAGGGTGCAGCCGGGACCAATCGTGATGGCATCGAGTTTGAATGCGCCGTCCTCCATGGAATGGCACTGAACGCCGGAGTGGACGTTGAGGGTGCAATAGTCCCCGATGGTGACGAGGGTCCTTTCGGGGATCCCGCAACCGTCGTCGAAAACCTTCTTGCCCATCCGGATCCCCAACATACGCCAGATCACGGGTTTGAAGGGCGTGCCATTGAACATTTGCACGATGCCCCCGGCGCTGAGCTTCCAGAAGCGCTCATGCCGCCAGAACGGCACTTCGTAGATGGAGCAGGAAAGGGGTGAAAGTCTTCCGAAGCCGAGGGATGCCCGCTCCACGAGGACCGCCAGGGTGTTGGTGGTGATGACCATCGTTCCCAGCCCGGCCAGGGCTCCGAGGCCGCCTGCCGCGGGGAGGAAGGCCTGCGATGCCCAGGCGGCCATGAGAATCACGTAGAGCTCGACCCAGCGGCCCAGCAGGTAGAGCAGGAGCGTCACAGCGTTGTGGCGGTTCTTTGCCGGGATCCGCCGCCGTAATTCCTCTGCCGTCCTGAACCGGTCGAAGGCGCTGTCGCGGTCCACTGTGCGCGGGATTTCAAAGGGTGGAGAGCCCAGGAGGCCAACGCCCTCGCGGAGCGGACCCTCCAAGGGCACCATGGTCTTGGTCCCCAGGAGGCAGTTGTCGCCCACCCTCGCGCCGGCGGGATAGGCGATGTTGTTGCCGAAGAAGCTCCTGGCCCCGATGACGGCCGGCGAGAGCCGGAACGCGGTGTTTGAATAGTCGGCATTGATGATGGATAGACCGTCGGAGACCATGGTGCCGCTGCCGACCGTAGCCAGCGTGGGGCTGTCGTGCTTCAGCCCGACGCCGAAATTGGATCCCGTCTGCACCAGGTCCGGCTGGTGGTAGCCCAGGACTTTCAAGTAGTGCACGATCAGGGAACTGTCCCCCGTGAGTTGGAGGAGCGACTTGAGGTTTGTCAGCCGCTGAATGGTCCGCAGGAGTCCGAAGCGCGGGCCATAGAGCGGGTAGTCCTTCCCGGGGGCCAGGAACAGCGCCAGCAGCCTGGGAAGGGTGGCGACGAGGGCGAAGGCGGCCAGGATGCTGCCGAAGAGAACGACGAACGAGACCAGCAGAAGTGCCCCCCAGAATCCGGGCTGGGCAGGGTTTGCATCGCCGGCGGGAAGGGAGGCGAGCAGGATGTCAATGGCTCCGATTCCGAGGGACGACACGAGCACCACATGGTTCACGATGGTCCAGAATCCAAAGGTGAACCGGCTGCGCGTGCCGCTGCCGGACTGCCCGTCCAGCCGGTAATCGGTCCCGGCAGGCCCGGCCGGTGAGCCATTCCAGGCGGAGCCCGCAGGAACGCGCTGGAAGCGGTGCAAGGAGGAGCTGTGCCCCAGTTGGGCGTTGTCGCCCATGGCGGTGTCTATGTCCAGCGTGGTCTGCTCGCAAACCAGGACGTTGCGGCCGAGGGTGACTGGCCCTGTCTGGATGCGGCCGGCGTGGGCACGGTAGCAATAGAAGGTGGAGTCCTTTCGGATCACCGTGTCCGCCCCGACCGTCAGCAGGTCGGGGCAGGCGGGAATCCTTGAGGAGAGGATGGTTACCCGGGGGCCGATCCTGGCCCCGAGTGCGCGGAGATACAGCGGGAAGACCGGCGTTCCGACGAACATCCGGACCGGGCTTGTGGCGAGCAAGGTCTTGACGAACCAGAAACGGACGTACCTTTTGGACCAGAGAGGGAACTCCTCGCTCTTCCATCGGCCGACGAGGGCCCATTTGAGCACAACGGGCAGGACTGCCAGGGCCACGAACGATATGGTGCCGACGACGGCGGAGCGCACCAGGAGGTCGCCGGGCTGCCGGGACCCGCCGATCCACTGCTCGCCGGCCAAGGGGATGAGCAACGCCACGTACGCGTAGGCCAGGGCGGCGATCGCCTGCAAAGCCCCGCACAGCAGGTACTGGCCGGTTCCGACGCGCAGGAAGGGTTCCGCCACAGCAGCTTCCCGGCCCCCGGCGCCGGTCCCCGGCAGCGCCTCGCCGTTCGCGGCGTCCAGGGCGGCCGCCAAGGCGGCGATGGTCGGATGTGCATAGATGTCGCGCATCGAGACTGAAGGCGGGTTGGCTTCCTTGCGGACGTTGGCGCAGAAATGAGCCAACAGCAGGGAATTTGCCCCGAGGTCGTTGAAGAAATCGGCGGTGGTGGAGACTGACGTGAGCTGGAGTGCCGCAGCCAGGGCCGGGGCCAGGATCCGTTCCGTAGGAGTTACCGGCCCGGTGTCGGCGGAGTCTGTACTGACCGCGCGCGGGCCGGAGGGATCTGGAAGCCTGCTGCGGTCCACTTTCCCGCTGACCATCATCGGCATGATCCCGAGGGGCTGGAAATAGCCCGGCACCATGTAGGCGGGGAGCCGTTCGCGCAGCCAGGCGCGGAGCTCGCCTCCTTCCATCTTGGGTGCGTTCCGGTGCAGCGTGTAGTAGGCGGCAAGTTCCGTGATTCCCGGTCCGGGCTCCCACGTCTTCACGACTGCCATCGCTATCCCGGGCATCTGCAGAAGGACGCTTTCGATTTCGCTCAGCTCAATCCGATAGCCCCGGACCTTCACCTGCGTGTCGGTGCGGCCGTGGTACTCGATTTCGTCCTGGTCGTTGAACCGGCCGAGGTCACCGGTGCGGTAGATGCGATGGGACGGGTTGTCCGCCAGGCCCAGGAAATCGGGAATGAATGCCTTTTCTGTCAGTTCGGGCCGGTTGATGTAGCCCCGGGCGAGCCCGATGCCGGCCAGCCCGATTTCGCCCAGTTCGCCGCGGGGCAGTGCGCGGTCCTGGACGGGATCCAGGATGACCGCCGAATAGCCGGGCAACGGTTTGCCCAGGGTCACGGGCTTGCCGGGCTCCGCTGTGCCCCACGTGGCTGTCACGGTCGCTTCGGTAGGCCCGTAGACATTCAGGAAACGCCGGCCGGGCCGGTGCCACCGCTCCACAAGGTCTTCTGGGCACGCTTCACCGGAGACGAGCAGGAACCGCAGCCGGGGCATGTCGTCGTCGAGCGTGGCCAGCAGGGTCGGCACGCAGCAAAGGGCGGTGATGTTCCGGGCCTCGATGAACTCGGCAAGATCCGGTCCGAGGAGGTTGTTCCCGGGCGGCCGGGGCACCAAGGTGGCCCCGACCATCCAAGGCACCCAGATCTCCTCCACGGAGAAGTCGAAAGCCGTCGTCATGCCTTGGTAGACCCGGTCCCGGGGATCGTACCCATAGGTTTCGGCGGCAATCCGCACGAAGTGGCAGATGCTGGCATGGGCGATGGCCACTCCCTTGGGCCGTCCCGTGGATCCCGAAGTGTAGATGATGTAGGCCAGCCCGTTGTCCGGGGATGCCTGCCCCGCCCAAGCCAGGCGGGAGGATTCAAATGCGGCGATACGGTGGTCCTCCTTGTCCACGCGAACGGCCAGCTCCGCAGTCCCGGGCGGGAGGCTGTCCGCGAGGCCGGAGACAGTCAGGAGCATGGTGACGCCGGCGTCTGCGGCGATATAGGAAATTCTCCCTGGAGGGAACATCGGGTCCAGGGGCACGTAGACGGCGTGGGCCTTGAGGACCGCAAGCATGCCGACATAAGACCGTACCGGGTCATCGAACAGGAGCGCGATTCGGTCACCGGGGCTTACCCCGCGGGCAAGGAGATAGCGGGCGAGCCGGTTGGCCCGGGCGTCCAGTTCTTCGTAGCTGAGCGAACCATCCGCCGTTTCCACAGCAGGATGACGGCCGCGGCCTTCGGCCCGTTGCCGGTCGCACCGGTTCTCGAAGAGCTCCTCAAGCCGCTCGCCGGGGCTCCATCGGATCGTGTTGCCCAGTCCTGAGTTGCCCAGTCCTGCGTTATCCAGTCCGGCGCCGACCAGGACGGGGGCGCCGTCCCTGAGCTGGACCAGGGAACGGGGGCGTGTGGCCGCTCCGCCGGACGTCCGGCCCGGGTCCACGTGCCTTCCCATGTTCGCCTCCTTGTCCTGGCCTTGTGTGCGGCGTTACCGGGGCGCGCTTGTCGCGGTCCTGTGTTCTGCCATGGCACTTTGTTCGGCAATGGCAGACAGAAGGAGCCGGCAGGCGGCGTCGACGAGTTCTTCCGTGATGTTCAGTGGAGGCAGGAGCCTGACCACGCAATCGTCCCGGCCGCCGCATTCGAGTATCAGGCCCCGCTCCAGGGCATTTCGCTGCACTGCCCGGGCCAGGTCTCCGGCAGGCCGGCCGGTATCCGGATCGGCGAACTCGATCCCCCACATCAGGCCGCGGCCGCGCACCTCGCGCACCCAGGGGTTGCCGGCCAAGGGGGCGAGAAGCCGGGCAATCTGCGCGCCGCGCCTGCGGACGTTGCCGAGAACGTCGTCGCGCCGGATGATCTCCGCTGCTGCGGCCCCCGCGGCGAATGCCAGCTGGTTTCCGCGGAATGTTCCCGTGTGGGCGCCGGGGAGCCAGCGGTCGAGGTCCTTGTTGTAGATGATCAGGGCAACCGGGAGTCCGATTCCGCTGAGGGCCTTGGATGCGACGATGACATCAGGCTCGATCCCGTATTGCTCGAACGCGAACCAGGTTCCGGTGCGCCCGCCCCCGGTCTGGATCTCATCGATAATCAACGGGATGCCCAGCTCACGGGTCACCCTGCGCACGGTTCTGGCGAATTCGGCGGTGGCCGGTACCACTCCTCCCTCGCCTTGGACCATTTCCATGATGACGGCTGCGGGAAGCGGAATTCCCCCGAGCGGGTCTTTGAGGGAATGTTCCAGGAATTGGACGCAGTTGGTCGAACAAGTCTCCGGGTGCAGGCCCAAGGGACACTGTGCGCAGTAGGAGTAAGGGAAGAAGTGCACTCCGGGCACCCCGTTCGCCACCGCTTGCTTCTGTTCAACCAGTCCGGTCAATGCCATCCCCACGGCGCTGCTGCCGTGGAATGCCCCCTGGAAGCACACGATGTCCCCGCGCCCGGTGGCCGTCTTGCACAGTTTGACGGCAGCATCCACGGCGTTCGCACCGGTCGGTCCGCAGAAGTGGATCTTCATCCGATCGGCAAGCCCCCAGGGAAGCATGGACAGCTGCGCCGTCGTGAAGGCATCCTTCGCCGGCGTCGGGAAATCAAGTCCGTGGCTCAATCTCCGCAGTTGTGCGGCCACCACCTCAACCAGTTCCGGATGGCTGTGCCCGAGGGACAAAACCCCGGCACCGGCGAGGAAATCAATAAAGACATTGTCATCGACGTCCCGCACGAAGGCCCCGGAGCCCTCGGCAATCGCGATGGGAAGATGCCGCGGATAGGTGCGGGCATTGGATTCGTTGCGTTCCTGATGCGCCAGCAACTCGGCAGACCTGGGTCCCGGAAGGGGCCCGGTTACATGTGCCGAGGTCAAGGTAGCCTGCTGCGGGAGAGTGTTCATGGCGATCGGGTCCTTATCCCGGGGATCCGCGGAGGCGGATCAATGATCGAGTCCATCCCGCGGCCGTGCTGGGCGACGCGGGGAGGATGGAGTTGCAGGTGCTGCGGCCCCGCTACGGTGCTTTAGTGGCCTCCTCTCCTGCATGATCCGGCCCTGCAGAGTCCGGCACTGAAGAGTCCGGTCCCGCATGGTCCGGTCCTGCATGGTCCAGTCCGAAGGCCGAACGCACAGCCCGCTGTGCGTCTTCGAGCACGGCCGCGCGGACAGCAACGTCGATGCGCGTATCCGACGCCGAGATCAGCTCGGTCCCGGCTCCTGCGTCCGAAAGGGCCGTGAAGAGCCGGGAAACGACCTGCCCGTCAGTACGCATGCCCAGCCCGATCAGTGACAGCTTGCCGATCTGGCCGTCGTACTGGAGGTCCACGAAGCCAATGGCCCTCCGGGCAGCGGACAGGGCGGCACGGACACGGAATCCGTCCGGGCCGGAAACCGCCAGCGAAATGTCGCTCCCGCCGGCGCGCGCGGACGAGGCGCATTGAACGGCCATCTCCACCCGGGCGCGCACATCGGCAAGAAGCCCGAAGATTTCTGCCGACTTTCCGACGCCGTCCGCGACGCCCATCAGCGTCAGCTTCGCCACGGACTTGTCGCAGAGAACCGCAGAGACCACTGGCTGCTCAACGGCCGGAGCCCTGTCCCACACCGGCTTGTGGTCCCATTCCGCCTCCTGGTCCCGGCCCGGCAGGATCAAGGTTCCAATACGCCGGTTGAAAGAGGAGCGCACATGGATAGGGACGCCAAAACGGCCCGCATACTCAAGGCATCTGGCATGCACGACTTTGGAACCGGACGCAGCCAGCTCCAGCATTTCCGCGGTTGAAATGACGTCGATTTTCCGCGCGCGGGGAACGACCCGCGGGTCGGCGGTGTACACGCCATCGACGTCGGTATAGATCTCGCACATTCCGGCGCCCAACGCCGCGGCCAAGGCGACGGCCGTGATGTCCGAACCGCCCCGGCCGAGCGTGGTGACCTCTTTCTTCTTGAGGCCCTTGCCCTGGAACCCGGCGACAATGGCAACTTCTTCGCGCGCCAAGCATGCACGGATACGGTGCGGGTCAACGTTGACAATGTGCGCCTTGCCGTGGATGCCATCGGTTATCAGTCCAGCCTTTTTTCCGCTGAAGGTCCGTGAAGGAACACCCAGGTCGGACAAGGCAATCGCCAGCAGCGTCACGGAGATCCGTTCGCCCGTGGTCAGCAACGTGTCGAGTTCGCCGGCGGGAGGACTCGGGCTGAGGGAGACGGCCAGGTCAAGCAGTTCGTCTGTAGTGTCGCCCATGGCCGAAACCACGACCACCAGAGGATGTCCGGCCTGCCGAGTCTCAGCGATCCGCCGGGCCACTCGCTTGATGGCCGCTGCATCGGCTACGGAGGAGCCCCCGTATTTCTGCACTATGAGATCCCGGGCCCGAAGCTCGGTACGCGCACGTAGCGCCGCCTGTTCGAGGCCGGGGAAGCGTTTTGGTCCGTCCGCCTCCGGATGCCGACCGTCTGCTCGTAAATCCCGGATGCTGACTGTCTGCTGGTACATGGAGCCTCCTGGCGCCCACATCCCCCCTTGCCGATTTTACAACGTACAAACCTCACGAGCGGTTCACTTGGGCAACAAAAAGTAGCCTTAGGAACGACGTCAAGGATACCGAATAATTCACTATCTTGACGTTCGTCACGTGAGTGATACGCTCAATGCATGGAAAACCGCGCCGGCAACTCCCAAGACAGCATCAGTGCCCAGAGCATCAGACCCCTCGAGGATTCGGTCCGCACCGACTTCAGCCAGGCCATGTCCTACGGCGGGTACCTGGACCTTGACCGCCTCCTCACCGCCCAGCACCCGTTGAGCACCCCGGAACACCATGACGAATTGCTGTTCATCATCCAGCACCAGACCAGCGAACTGTGGCTCAAGCTCGTCCTGCATGAACTCCTTGAAGCCCGCCGCCTCCTTGATGCGGACAACCTTGCCAAGGCCCTCAAATGCATCGCACGCGTCAAGGCGATCCAACGGACCATGACCGAGCAGTGGTCTGTCCTGGGCACCCTCACTCCTCGCGAGTACTCCGAATTCCGGCGCTTCCTGGGCAGCTCGTCGGGCTTCCAGTCCCACCAGTACCGCGCCGTCGAGTTCCTGCTGGGCAACAAGAACCGCGGCATGCTCCGGGTTTTCGAGAGCGATCCGGCGGCGCACAGCCAGCTCAGCACCCTCCTGGAGGAGCCGACCCTTTACGACGCCTTCCTCGCGGTGCTGGCGCGGGCCGGTTATGCCGTTCCCGCCGAAATCCTCGAACGCGACACCAGCGAACCGTGGACGTTCCGGAAGGACCTGGTCCCGGTCTTCCAGGAGATCTACGAATCGGAAGCCACGCCATGGGGTTTCTACGAGGCCTGCGAAGACCTCGTAGACATCGAGGACAACTTTCACGCCTGGCGCTTCCGCCACTTGCGTACGGTGCAACGGACCATCGGATTCAAAGTGGGTACGGGCGGCTCCTCGGGCGTCGACTTCCTCAAGCGGGCCCTTGACCTGACCTTCTTCCCCGAGCTTTACGCCGTCCGCACCGAGATCGGCAACTGAACAGCAATCCAGTCCCGGCAACCCATCAGCTTCCTTCAGGAGAGACATGAACAGCGCTCAGCAAACGCAACGGCCGACGTCGGCAGAACTCGACGCCGCGGATCCCCTCGCCCGGCAGCGTGAGGCCTTTTACTCCCCGGGATGCGGCCAACTCACGGCTTACCTCGACGGAAACTCCCTCGGCCGTCCACTCAAGGCGACATCGGCGAAGCTCGCGTCATTCGTCGAGGATGCCTGGGGCAGCCGCCTCATCCGTGGCTGGGACGAACAGTGGATGGACGAGCCCACCACGGTAGGCGACCGGATCGGCGTCGTCACCCTGGGCGCCGCGGCCGGCCAGGTCACCGTGGGAGACTCCACTTCAGTGATGCTCTACAAACTCATCCGGGCCGCCGTCGACGCCCAGCCGGGCCGCGATGAGATTGTCGTGGACCGGGACAACTTCCCCACGGACCGTTTCATCATCGAGGGCATAGCCGCGGAAAAGGGCGCCACCATCAAGTGGGTCGCCTCCAACCCGGCCAGCGGCGTCCGGACGGCGGACCTCGAGGGACTGCTCAGCGAGCGGACCGCCGTCGTCGTGCTCAGCCACGTGGCTTACCGTTCCGGTTTTCTTGCGGATGCCGCGGGGATCACCGCCATGGTCAAGCAAGCCGGAGCGCTCATGCTCTGGGACCTGTGCCACTCGGTAGGCTCAGTACCCCTCGAACTGGACGCGTGGGGTGTGGACCTTGCCGTGGGTTGCACGTACAAATACCTCAACGGCGGTCCGGGCTCTCCCGCGTTCGCTTACGTCAACGCTTCGCAGCAGGACCGGCTGCAACAGCCCATTTGGGGCTGGATGGGCGCCGACAACCCCTTCGGGATGACGGAAAGCTACAAGCCGGCGAAGGGGATCCGAAGCTTCATCACGGGCACTCCCCCGGTGCTGGCCATGCAGCCGCTCAAGGACATGGTGGAGTTGATCGCATCAGTGGGAATGGACGCCGTGCGGGAGAAGTCCATCAAACTCACGGAGTACGCAGCCGCCTTGGCCGAGGACATGCTGGTCCCCCTCGGCGCCGAGATTGTCAGCCCGCGCAACACCGCAGAGCGTGGCTCACACATCACAGTGGACCATCCCCTCTTCGGCGAGGTGACCCAGGCGCTGTGGGAACGCGGTGTCATTCCGGATTTCCGTCCGCCGCACGGACTGCGGATCGGCCTCTCGCCGCTCAGCACCAGCTACGCGGAGGTTGAGCTGGGCGTGACCGCCATCCGGGACGCCCTCAGCGAACTCCTGTGAGCGCCGTTCTCGACGACATGGACTCCCGGCCCGGGAGTACCACGTCGTTGCTTCGCACTGTCATCGGCCTCTACCTGCGCGAGGCCGGCGGATGGATGTCCACGAGGCACATCATCGCCCTCATGGAGGCCCTGGGGGTGGCTGCGCCTGTTTCCCGGACGGCCTTGTCACGGTTGAAGAAGAAGGAAATCGTCCTTCCGCAAATGCGTCACGGTGTTGCCGGCTTCGCCGTCACCGAGGGCGCCGCGGCGATGCTTGCCCGCGGCGACCGGCGGATCTTCAACCCGCGCCTTATGTCGCCCGCGGACCGCTGGTGCCTGGTGTCCTTTTCCATTCCGGAATCGGAGCGGGAAAAGCGGCACCAGTTGAGGCGGAGATTGCATTGGATCGGCTGCGGCACGGTGGCGGCAGGGCTGTGGATCTGCCCGGATTCGCTGCGGGAGGAGGTGGAGGAGATCCTGGCGGACCTGGAGCTGCGCGGCATGGCCACGGTGTTCGTTACAGACACTCCCTTGGTCGGCGGCAGCCTCCGGGATGCCGCATCAGCATGGTGGGACCTGGAGGCCGTGGCAGAACTGCATCGGGACTTCATCCGGCATCATGGTGCCGAGGACGACGGCGGCGGCCCGGGCAACGGTTCCGACGGCGCCCCGGGCTCCGCCGAAACCTTCGCCCGCTATGTCCGATGCATCGACCGCTGGCGGATCATTCCGTACCTGGATCCAGGCCTGCCGGCCGAGTTCCTTCCCGAGGATTGGCCCGGCATGGCTGGAATCGCCCTGTTCGAGCGTCTCGGAGCCGTTTATTCACGGCCGAGCGCGGACTTCGTGCGGAGGACGCTGGAAGGGTAGCAGGAGTACTCTGGAAGCATGAACTTCCCCGATGGTGGATGGTTCGCGAGGTTGCCGTGACTCGCCCCTGGTTGCGTTGGTTGCCGGCCGCTCTTGTCCCGGTAGCGCTTGCTGCGGCAGCCCTGGCTGGTTCCTACCAGGCGGGAGCAGCGACGAGCCTGCCGCACAAAACGGCAGAGGAAGTCATCGCGATGATCGCCCGCGCCGACGTCCACTCCTTGTCCGGAACCCTTCAACAAAGTTCCGAACTGGGACTCCCCCCGCTGCCCTCCGTCGGGCCAACCGCAACACAGGGTCCGGCTTCAGTCATCGAACTTCTGAGCGGTTCACACACGGCCCGGGTCTACCTGGATGGTCCCGCCAAGGCCAGGTTCCAGGTGATGGATATGCTCGCCGAGCGCGACCTCGTCCGCAACGGCAACGATCTCTGGCTCTACAACTCGGCCGACAACAGCGCCGCGCACATGACGATGCCCGCTGAACCGGCGCGCACAGCGGCCCCGCACGCGACACCGGCCCCGGGGGCAACCACCCCTGACGTTCTCGCGCAGCACTTCCTCGCCGCCGTCGGGCCAACCACGGACGTGACAGTGGGCGACGGAACCACCGTGGCCGGCCACACGGCCTACCCATTGGTGATCAAGCCGCGCAGTGCCGGCACGCTCGTCGATTCCGTGACGATCGCCGTGGACTCCGCCTCGGGCCTGCCGCTCGGCGTCGATGTGCGGGCACGCGGCCAGGCTGCAGCGGCCTTTTCGCTCTCGTTCACTGAACTGAGCTTGTCAAAGCCCGACGCCGCGCTGTTCAGTTTCACGCCGCCCCGCGGTGCGGCCGTGGAGGAGAAGGCAACCCCGCAGCTTCGTGCGCTCCCCGGCAAGCCCGGGCAGGCTCCGCGGGCAAAGGAGACAGCGGGCCGGCCAACCATCACAGGGACCGGCTGGGACGCGGTGATGGCCCTGCCCGCGGGGACGGTCCCAACTGATGTCCGCTCGGCTCCGTTGTTTGCCCAGCTCACCCAGCCGGTCGCGGGCGGCCGCGCGCTGACCACCAGCCTGGTAACTGTCTTGATGCTCGACGACGGCCGCGTCTTCGCGGGAATGGTGCCACTTGAGCGGTTGCAGTCCGCAGCCGCCACGAAATGACGGAGGCATCCGCGCCGGCTGAACTGGCGATCCAGACTCAAGGCCTCAGCAAGCGGTTCGGGCACCGGGCCGCCGTCGACGGCGTCGACCTGGCAGTTCCCCGCGGTTCAGTCTTTGGCTTCCTCGGTCCAAATGGTTCCGGCAAGACCACGACCATCCGGTTACTGCTTGGCTTGGCGGCCGCCACGAACGGCCGCATCCGGGTCCTTGGCGGTGAAATGCCGCGCCAACTGGCAACAGTCCTGCCCAACGTTGGCTCGCTGGTGGAAGGCCCGGCCTTCTACCCTTTCCTGTCCGGGGCAGCGAACCTCCGGCGATTGGACAGCGCCGATCTCCATGCTTCCCCGAGGACCCGGGCCGCACGGGTGGATGAAGCGCTCGAGAGGGTCGGGTTGTCCCATGCCGCAGGCAAGAAGGTCCGCGCCTATTCCCTCGGGATGAAGCAGCGGCTCGGAATTGCCCATGCCCTGCTGCGTCCGAGGGACCTGCTTGTCCTGGACGAACCTACCAACGGACTGGATCCGCAAGGGACCCGCGAGGTTCGCAGCCTGGTCCGCTCCCTGGCGGCTGGAGGCACCACGGTGTTCGTTTCCAGCCATCTCCTCGCGGAAGTGGAGCAGATGTGCACCCATGTGGGAGTCATGAGCGTGGGCAAGCTCGTGGCGCAGGGAACCCTGCACGAACTGCGCGCCGCGGGAAGAGCCACGTTCCGTCTCCACACGCCCGATATTGAGGCCGCCGTCCGGGTCCTCTCGAGGCTGGGCCTGCAATCGGAACTGTCTGCTCCGCCGCCCGGCTCGTACGGTCCCGATGGCCGGAGCCTCGTCAGCACCGGTCCACCGGGGCACGAGGTGGCTCCCGAGGCGATCGTGGCAGCCCTCGTGTCCGACGGCGTCCGGGTGCGGGGCTTCGGGGTGGAGAGCGCCAGCCTGGAGGAGCGTTTCGTCTCCCTTACCGGAGAGGGCTTCGACATTGCCGGTTGAACACGAAACTGCAGTCATGGATGCCGCGCCGAAGGCCCGGCCATCAGGCTCGTGGTCGCTCATGGCCTCGGAGCTCTCGGTGTTGTTCAGGCGGCTGCGGACATGGGCCATGCTCCTGGCACTCGCCGCGATTCCCATCCTTATCGCCGCGGCGGTCAAGCTGAGCTCGCATCCCGTGGCGCCGGGGCGGGGTCCGCCCTTCCTGGACCGGATCACCCAGAACGGGCTTTTCGTCGGCGTGACGGCGATGATCGTTTCCGTGCCCTTGTTCCTGCCGCTCACGATCGGAGTGGTGGCTGGCGACACGATTGCCGGAGAAGCAAACCTTGGCACGCTCAGGTACTTGCTCGTCGCCCCGGCGGGACGCGTCCGCCTCTTGTTGATCAAATACGCGGCCGCCGCGGCGTTCTGCCTGGCAGCGACCCTGACGGTGGCCGCCGCCGGTGCGCTGGCCGGCGTCGTGCTCTTCCCGGTCGGCCCCGTTACGCTGCTCTCCGGCGACACGATCGGCGTCGGCGAATCCGTGGTGCGTTCCTTGCTGATTGCCGCGTATATCGCGGTGTCACTGTTGGGGCTTTCCGCCATCGGGCTGGCAATTTCCACCTTCACGGACGTGCCGGTGGGAGCCATGGCTGCGACCATCGTGTTGTCCGTGGTGTCGCAAGTGGCGGACAACCTGCCGCAATTGGAGTGGCTGCACCCGTGGCTGTTCAGCCATTACTGGTTGGGTTTCGCCGATCTTTTGCGCCAACCCATCTCATGGACGAGCTTCGGCGACAATGCCCTGCTGCAGGCGGGCTACATCGTGGCGGCCGGAGCGCTGGCTTATGGCAAGTTCACGAGCAAGGATGTCCTGTCCTGAAGTACGGCCTGCCCGTAAGCTCGTGGCATGGCAAGATTCTTCGATGTCCACCCGCAGGACCCCCAACCACGCGCCATTGCCCAGGTGGTGAATATCCTCCAGTCCGGCGGGTTGATCGCCTACCCCACCGATTCCTGCTACGCGCTCGGCGCGCAAATCGGCAACAGGGAAGCCCTCGACCGGATCCGTTCGATCCGGCAGCTCGACAGCAAGCACCATTTCACCTTGGTCTGCAAAGACTTCGCGCAGCTCGGGCAATTCGTCATGATCGACAACGATGTGTTCCGAAGCATCAAGGCCGTCACGCCAGGAAGCTACACCTTCATCCTGCCGGCCACGAAGGAAGTGCCGCGCCGTCTCCTGCACCCCAAAAAGAAGACAGTAGGCGTGCGGATTCCGGACCATAATTTTGTCCAGGCCTTGCTGGGCGAACTGGGCGAGCCTCTCCTTTCCAGCACCTTGCTGCTCCCCGACGAGGAGGAGCCCTTGACCCAAGGCTGGGAAATCAAGGAACGCCTGGACAACCTCGTGGAAGCGGTGATCGATTCCGGAGACACCGGCGCAGAGCCCACTACCGTGGTGGACTTCTCCAGCGGCGCAGCGGAAGTGGTCAGGCGCGGCAACGGCGACCCCTCCCGGTTCGAGTGACCGTGCGCAGCGACGAATCCCGTGTCACGGTCGACGTCGACGGTACAGCCATCTCCGGTATCTACGCCCGGCCCGACAAACCGGTTGCGACCCTCGTGCTCGCCCACGGAGCCGGGGCGGGCATGGAGCATCCGTTCCTGGGCGGCCTCGCGCATGCGTTGAACGACGACGGCGTCGCGACCCTGCGCTTCAACTTCCCCTACCGGGAGGCAGGCAAGAGGTTCCCCGACCGGCCGCCTGCCGCGGTCGCGGCCTGGCGGGCCGTCATGGAGGCGGCGGCGTCGCGTTCAGAAGGTGAACCGCTGTGGGCGGCCGGCAAGTCCTTCGGCGGTCGCATGGCATCGATGGCAGTCGCCGAAGGCATGCCCGCGGCCGGACTCGTCTATCTCGGCTACCCGCTCCACCCGCCCGGAAAACCGGAGAAGCTGCGCGATGAGCACCTCTACGGGCTCACGCTGCCCATGCTCTTCATGCAGGGCACCCGGGACACTTTCGCGACGCCCGAGCTGCTCGAAACCGTGGTGGCCCGGATTGGACCCACCGCCACCATCGAGTGGTGGGACGGCGGCGACCATTCCTTCAACCGCGTGGGAATCAAAACGAGCGCGGAGGACATCGGAGCGTCTCTGGCGGCCCCGGTGTCAGCATTCCTTCGCAAGAACGGCTGAGCCTCAGGCTTTCGCCGCGGCAACGGCTATGCCGGGAGGCAGCGGCTCATGCCGCAGATACTCCCGGCGGAATCGACCGCTTCCCGCCGTCAGTCCCCGCAGCACGATTGCGTACCGCACCAATTCCTGTTCCGGAACTTCGGCACTGATCTCAGTTCTTTCTCCACCAACGGAGGTCGTCCCGGTGACGCGTCCGCGCCGCGAGGACAGATCGCTCATGACCGCGCCCACATGCTCGTCGGCCACGAGGACCGTCACGGCCGAAATCGGTTCAAGGAGTTGGATGGTGCCCGCCGCGGCGGCCTCCCGCAAGGCCAACGCGCCGGCCGCCTGGAAAGCTGCGTCCGATGAATCGACGCTGTGCGTCTTGCCACCTACCAGGGTCACCCTGATATCGACCACCGGGAACCCCGCCCGCACGCCCTTGCTCATCTGGGCACGGACGCCTTTCTCGACCGACACGACATACGTGCCGGGGATTACCCCACCCACGATCCGGTCGACGAATTCGAAGCCTCCCCCGCGATCGAGGGGTTCCACTTCGATGTCGCAAATCGCGTACTGTCCGTGGCCACCGGATTGCTTGACGTAGCGCCCGTGGCCGGCGGCCTGTGTGGCGAAGGTCTCCCGAAGAGGCGTGATGACGTCGACGGTCTGAAGCTTCACTCCCTGCTCGCGCAAACGGTCCAGGACTGCCTCAGAGTGGGCCTCGCCCATGCACCACAAGACCAGCTGGTGCGTCTCGGAGTTGCGCTCCACCCTCAGGGTCGGATCTCCGGCCGCGACCTTGGCCAGGCTCTTGGAGAGCGCGTCCTCATCGCCGTGCGATGCCGCTTCGATCGCCACAGGCATGAGCGGCTCGGGCATGTCCCAGGTTTCCACGAGCAACGGAGCCTCGCGGGCGGACACCGTGTCTCCCGTCTCGGCGCTCGCCACCTTCGCCAGCGCGCAAATGTCTCCGGCCACGGCGAACTGTACCGGCCGGAGACTGGACCCCAACGGCGAGTAAAGGTGCGTGATCCGCTCGTCGCTGTCGTGGTCGGGGTGGCCCCGCTCGGCAAGGCCGTGCCCGCCCACGTGCACGGCAGAGTCCTCGCGAAGCGTTCCTGAGAAGAGCCGGACAAGGCACACCCGTCCAAGGAACGGGTCAACGGTAGTGCGTACCACTTCGCCAAGGAGCGGTCCATCCGGATCGCATGCCAGGGGCGGGACCGGTTTCCCGCCGAGGTCAGTTGCCGCCGGGAGGGTTCGCTCGATCGGAGACGGAAACGCCCGGGTCAGCAATTCCAGCAGTTCGGCTGTGCCGACTCCTGTCACGGAGGAACTTGCCAGCACCGGAAAGAACGTCCCTCGGACGATCGCGGTCTCCAAATCCTCCACGAGGGTATCGATGGGTACCTCCTCTCCGCCGAGGTACCGGTCCATCAAGGTCTCATCCTCGCTCTCGGAAATGATGCCCTCGATGAGTTCCCCGCGGACACCCTCCGCGCCGGCCAGTTCCGCCGCAGTCGCGGGACGGACCACGGGTCGTGGCTCCCCGGAGGTGTACTCCGACACCGAGCCCGAAAGCAGTCCGAGCACGCCCGAGACAGCGTCACCGTTGCGGACCGGCAGGTGAAGGGGCAGGACGGAATCGCCGAAGGCGGCCCGGCATTCGGCCAGGACGGCGTCGTAGTTCGCCCGCGGATGGTCAAGCCGGCTGATCACCACTGCCCGCGGCATGCCGACGCGCTCGCATTCACCCCACAGGGCGGTGGTCCCGGCGTCGACCCCGTCAACGGCCGACACCACGAACAGCGCCGCATCCGCAGCACGCAGCCCGGCACGCAGCTCTCCCATGAAATCGGCGTACCCCGGGGTGTCCAGAAGGTTCACTTTGACGTCGTCGAATACCAGGGGCGCCGCGGAGAGTCCGATGGATCGCTGCTGGTGGATGGCCGTCGCTTCCGAGTCACTCACCGTGGTGCCGTCCACGATCGAACCCATCCGGGATACGACCCCGGCAGCGTAGAGCAGCGATTCGAGCAGCATCGTCTTTCCCGCGCCCGAACGGCCGATCAGGACGACGTTGCGGATGTTTTCGGGCCGATCGGCGGGCGCCGAAGAAGGGTCCGCGCGTCGGAGATCGGGGTTGGTCCGGTTCGATCCCTTCGTCGCGCTGCCTGGGCCTTTCACCGACATGAGCACCTCCTGGAGTAGAAGCCGAATTCCCCGCGTCCTTTGCTAACCGATTCCACACCCTGGACCGGCGCACGGCAAGAGCATTCGACCCTGTCTGTGCCGAAACCGCAGGCTCAGGAGAGCATGCCCCACACCACTCGAACGGATATGGCCGCGTTTGCTGCAATGACAACGGCGAAAGCCACCAGCCACAGCAAGGACGGCACCCCGGTGGAACGGGCCAGGATGTAGGCATCCGACGACGCGAGCCGGTCCCGGCGGCGGGTGTGGACCGAAGCCACCTTGAACCAGTCCCGCACCGCGCCCACCTCAAGGGCTATGCCGAGTCCCAGCACCACATGGCTGACCGTCGAGGCCGTGGCGAACATGACAAGAATCTGGGCAATCGCCGCGCTCAGGAGCGCCACGAGGATTCCGGTGAAGTTCCGCAGGAAGATCAGTGCGAGCAGCAATACCAGCGCGCCGATGGACATGGCCGCTCCCGACCGCCCCGCGGACACGGACCAGATGAGCGCCGCACCTACCACCGCGGGACTCGGATATCCCCAGAACCCTGACCAGGCTGCGCCGAACTTGCCGCGCCCGCTGCTCAGGAGCTGTCCGGAGTGGTCCAGTCCGATCCGGAGCCCGTGGACAATCCGGCCCGTCATGAGGGCGGCGAAGGCGTGGCCCAGTTCATGCACGAAGGTCACATAGAGGCCGAACCAACGCCATGTGGCCCGCGGGATGCTCAGCACGACGGCCGCAGCCAGGATGCCCAACACCACCGGGGTCGCCAGGTTCGGAACCTCTGCCGTGGTGAATCCCCGCAGCACGGCCTGCCACCAGTCGTTGGCCAGGTCAGCGGGGCGCAATTCCATGTTCATCACCGTGGCATCCTAAAGAAGAAGCCTGTGAATGCCTGCCAGACGGCTGGAGCCGCCACCAAGCCCGGAGTCACATCTTCCGCTTGGTCCTGGCCGTGGCGGGCGCTGTCCACGGATCTTCGGGCCAGGGATGCTTCGGATAGCGGCCGCGCATTTCGGCGCGGACCTGGGCATAGGGGCCGGACCAGAAGGAAGACAGGTCATCCGTCACAGCCAGGGGTCGCCTGGCCGGAGAAAGGAGGTGGAACAGCACCGGCACCCGTCCGCCTACCAAACGGGGCGTCTCAGCCCAGCCGAAGCATTCCTGCAACTTCACGGCCACCACCGGCCGCCCGCCGTCGTCCGCTGCGTCCGGGTAGTCGATCCGCACCCGCGAGCCGCTCGGCACCTCAAGCCATTCCGGCGCCAGCTCACCGAGGCGGGCCGCCTCAGGCCACGGCAAGAGCCGCCGCAACGGCTCGGCCAGGTCGATCCCGCTCGTAGCAGCGCCTCCGGCGAGCGTTTCGAGCTCCGGCGCGAGCCACTTCTCCAGCCGGGCCAGCAACGCCGGCCCGGAGACGTCCGGCCATGGCTCGCCCAGTTCCCTGTGCAGCAAAGCCAGCCGCCGACGCAACGCATCGGCGGCCGGTGACCATCCGATGGTCCCCAGTCCCTCCTTCGCCAGCGCGCGGGCTACGGCGACGCGCCCGTCGTCGATGGAAGGGCGCACGGGGGTCGACGAAAGCAGGATCGCTCCCAGTCGCCGTACCTGCCGGGCGGTGACGCGGCCCTGCTTGAATTCGGCTTCCACCATGTCGCTCAGGAGGTGGTTGGCGGCAGCTTCCGCCGCATCCGCTGCCAAGGGCGCGGCGGAACGGATGACGGCGCCGGTCCCTGCCGCATCCCGGCCCTCCGCGCGGGACACTTCGGCCACGGCAAGCCATTCGTGGCCGGCGAGTGGACTGCCCGCCGGCAGCCCCGCCCGTGTCCCGGACGTCAGCAAGTAGCGTTCAGGGCCGGTGCCTGGAACCCGGCGCGCCACGCGGTCCGGGAACGCGAGCGCGACGACGAACCCCACGGACTCGGCAGCGCTCGCCGGGGAAGGCCGGCTTGGCCGTGCGGTCGGGGAAAGCCCGACGGCGGATCGCTCCTGGCGTGCGATCGCCTCCATGCGGCGGACATCCTCGGCCCAACGCCGGGCTGCTGGGTCTTTGCCTGTCCGGAGTATGGCCAGGAGGCGCGTCAGGTCAGCTCCGGGGGCCCGTTGATCCCCGGCCACGAGGGCGACCGCCTCGGCAGCAGCGCGGTGCCCGACTGTGGCGGCACCATCCAGGAGTGCGCGGGCCAGCCGTGGATCGGCGGGGATCCTGGCCAGGGCCTTTCCCACGTCGGTGGCCAGTCCGTGCGGGTCGATCGCACCAAGTTCCCGCAGCACTTCGATTGCATCGTCCATCGCGCCTTGCGGCGGGGCGTCCGGAAGTGCCAGCCCCCGGCCACCGGGCGATCCCCAACAGGCCAGGAGGAGCGCGGCGCCCGTCAGGTCTGCAGCCGCAATTTCCGGGGTGGGGTGCGCCGGTGCGGCACCGTACGTTTTTTGCTCGTAGCAGCGGACCACCCGTCCGGGCCCTTGGCGTGCCGCGCGTCCGGCGCGTTGTTCGGCGGACGCGCGGGAGCACGAGACCGTGACCAGGCCGGACATGCCGCGGTTGGCGTCACGCCGCAGTTCACGGGACAGCCCCGAGTCGATGACGAGCCGGACTCCCGGAACTGTCAGGGAGGATTCGGCCAGGGCGGTCGAGACGATGATCCGGGGAGATCCGCCGGACTCACGGCCGGAAACCGCCCGGTCTTGTTCCGCCGGACTTGCCTGGCCGTGAAGCTCCAATACCTCCGTGTCCGGTGCCCTCGCAGCGAGGCGGGCGCGCAGCCGGGAAGCGACGTAGGAGACCTCCGAAGCACCCGGGACGAAGACCAGGGCGTCGATGTCCTGATCGGCTGCGAGTGTTTCGGTGTACGACGCCGCCGCAGTGTCCGCCACATGGTCCAGGAAGGTGCGGGTCACGCCGCGTCCGTCCAGCCGCGGACCTGCCGCGGGCGCCCAGTCCACCTTCAGGGGATGCAGCGCGGACGGACAGTCGACGACGGGTGCCGGCCCGCCGCCGTCGTGCTTTCCGTCCGTGTCTTGTCCGACGCCGGCACCTCCCATCAGCGCGGCGAACCGCGGGGCGTCCAGCGTTGCGGACATCGCGACGAGGGTGAGGTCCTCCCGCAGCGCACGGACCTCGATGAGCATTCCGAGCAACAAGTCCGTCTCCAGGCCGCGTTCGTGAACCTCGTCCAGGATCACGGCGCTGGCAGCCTCAAGCCCAGGGTCCGCAAGCAGCCGGCGCAGGAGGATTCCCGGAGTGACGAACTCGATGATGGTCCCCGGACCCGTCTGGCTTTCTCCGCGGACCGTGTACCCGACGCGATCGCCGAGCCGGCTTCCGTCGAGGGCGGCGAGGCGCCGAGCGGCTGAGCGTGCTGCGACCCGCCGTGGTTGGGTCACGATCACCCGGGGGCGCTCTTTCCGTGTCACTGCGCCGGCCGCGGTGTCGGCGAGCGCGATGTTGGCCAGCAGGGGCGGCACGAGCGTCGTCTTGCCGGTCCCCGGGGGCGCCTGCACGACGGCGGTTCCTGCCGTTCCGCCGGCAGCGAGGACTTTGGCGAGTTCCCCCAGCGATTCTCCGAAGACCAGTCCCGCGCCGATCGTGTCCAGGTCGAACGGGCGGTATGCGAGCGCGGCGTTCCGGGGCACAAGTGGGGATTTCACTCCTCCATTGTGCCTATATGCGGATCCGCGCCTGAAAGGTGGACTGCGTGCCGGATCGGGAGGACGATTAAAGGGCAGTTGCTAGAAGGAGGTCTGTGATGTGCTACGGCTACTACAAGGATTTCGGGCGGGACACCAGGAAAGATGCCTCACAGGAACCCGAGGAACGCCCTGAGCCCAAGGTGGACGCAAAGGACTTCAGGTTCTGGGCCTTCCCACGCCGCCACCGTGAGTTCACCAACGATCCGGAGCCGGTAATCGACCGGACCCGCGAAAGGGTCTAAGCCACGAAATTGAAGGAACGTCCCCCGGGGGACGTTCCTTTCACTTATGGCCCTACAACTCGGCGGATCCAAGGTGTGTACTGGAGATACAACGTAAGCGGGTTCGCCTGCCTCGCTGCGGAAATTGGGCTCCCCTTTCCCTCCACTGCCACCGAAGGATCTCTGCCATGAACGCGTCAGCACTCAGCGATGAAGCCGGTGGGCGGCCATGACAGCGGACGCCATCACCTGGCTGATTGTCTTGATTGTCCTGCTGGTCATCTGGTTTGCGATGGCCGTCCACATTGTCACGCAGTATGAGCGCGGTGTCCTGTTACGGCTGGGGAGGGTCCAGGGCCTCCGGACTCCGGGCCTGGTGATCATCATCCCGTTCGTCGACCGGCTGAGGAAAATCTCCCTGCGGATCGTGACCCTGCCCATCCAGTCCCAGGGCATCATCACTCGGGACAACGTCAGCCTGGACATTTCAGCCGTCGCGTATTTCCGGGTGGTGGACGCCATCAAGTCCGTCCTTGCCATCGAAAACGTCTACGCCGCAATCGACCAGATCGCACAGACCACGCTCCGCAAAGTAGTCGGCCAGCATACGCTTGACGAAACGCTCGCGGAAACGGATGTCATCAATGCCAACATCCGCCAGATCCTGGACGGACTGACCTTGGAATGGGGAGTCGAAGTGACCCTCGTGGAACTCAAGGACATCCAGCTGCCGGACAGCATGAAGCGCGCCATGGCCCGCCAAGCCGAAGCCGAGCGTGAGAAGCGCGCGAAGATCATCGCCGCCGAAGGCGAATCCCTGGCCGCCGCCGCACTGGGCATGGCCTCGGACACCATGATGGCCCACCCTTTGGCCCTGCAGTTGCGCAATCTGCAGTCCATGGTGGAGATCGGCGTTGACAAGAACACCACTGTCGTCTTCCCTGCGCCCTTGATGAGTACCATCGGCGAGCTCGGAGCATTCCTTGCCCGCGAAGCCGCCGCCGCGAAGGCCGCACAACCACCGAGGACCATGACGGGACGGACCATGGCGGCCGGATGAAACCGAACGGCGCTTATGCTCGTTGAACCCGTCGTACCCCGGGAACCGGGCACAGGCTGCAAAAGGAGGAAGACCATGACCGACCCCCTGCGGGGCCGCGCCGCCGTCTTCCTCCTCCGTATGGGCCTGTTGGCAGGATTGCTGTCGATCATCGCCGGAATCGTAGGGATGCACCTCATGGCGGGTGGCCACAGCACGCACGCCGCACCGGTCGTGAGCCCGGCCGCCGTCGTGAGCGACTCGCATGCGGTCCACACCGGCGCTCAACGTGCGTCGGTGCCGGAGAAAACTGCAACTCAACCCGCGGCTCCACCGGCGGCGCCATCTTGCACAAGTCCGGGCACATGCACCGGCATGTCGGCCCTGCACGCCGTCTGCGTACCTGCCCCGGGCCATAACACGCTGACAGCACCGTTACCCGGCGTCGCGCCCTATGCCAGTACGGCCACGGCCGAGTCCGGCGCCCTGGTCTCCGGCCATTCGCACCGCCCGGACAGTCCTTCCCCGGGCGATCTGTGCATCAGTCGCACGTAAAATCCACGGCCGCACCGGGCCGCCGGCCCGCTGCACAAGACTCCACCCTGACGCGCCGCCCACGCGGTGGGCCTGCCGTGCGCGTCCCACGCAGCCGTACCTCTGCAGGCTGATTGATTGAAGGACCCCGAAACATGAGAAAAAACCTGACCATGACAACCTTTACCGTAGCCACGGCAATCGCGCTTTCCGGTTGCTCGGCCGGAGGCCACAACGCGGCGGACGCAGGGTTCGCCCGGATGATGATCCCCCACCATGCCCAGGCCGTCCGGATGAGCGACGTCGTACTCGCCAAGAACGACATCCCTGCACAAGTGACCGCGCTCGCCGGCAGGATCAAGGCAGCCCAAGACCCGGAGATCGAGAAGATGACGGGCTGGCTCAAGGAATGGAACGAGCCCGTCGGGATGTCCGGCGACCACACCATGAACGGAATGGTCGACAACCAGGACATCACCAAGCTCGAGGCCGCCCAGGGACGGGAAGCAGCCAGGCTGTTCCTGACCCACATGATCGCCCACCACCAAGGCGCCGTGGCCATGGCGCAAAAGGAAGGCGCCGACGGCAAGAACCCCGATGCCCTCAAACTCGGCAAGGACATCGTGTCGGCCCAGCAGTCCGAGATCAAGGAAATGCAGGATCTGCTAGGCACCCTCTAGCTCCAAAGCGCCGGCCCACCTGGTTTTTCCAGTGTGGGCCGGTGAGGGTGGCCTGGTAGCGGCGTCTCAGCTCGCGTAACTTCTGTCTAGGCCGTGACGCCTACGGAGGATCCTTCCGCTGCGAATACAGCCTGCGCTACGTCTTCCCTGAGGTGGTAGTCCCTGGCATCGACCGGATACAGGGAACCACTGACCACGTAATAGCCCCGGCCTTCGCCTGGCCCGCCGGCCGCGGCATCTATGGCCGCGATCATCGCTGGCTCCAGGGGCTTTTCTTTGCCTGCCTCGCGCAATCGTGCGAGGTCCTCGGCCTCAAGGCGACTGATCAAACCCGGAATATCGCACATCTAAAAACACCGTCCTGTTCGGTCCATGGGAAAGGTTGCGCCGTCGCCCCAGCCCTTGGTGCATGCCAAGAACAGTAAGCCCGGGCATGGCTCGTGGCAAGGGTCCAACGAGGTCGAGTCCACTAAGTGGGCGCCGCTTGCCAGCGCTTGCGGTTTCATGCTGCGTTCCCGCTTCCGTTGCCTACTGTTCAGTAATGGTCGGCAACATCGAGGAAGTGACTTCACCATGCAAAGCCCACTCGGGCGACAATGTCTCCTTCTCCCCTACCCGGCGCGGCTTCCTGGCCGCCGCACTGACCGGCGCCGCCTTGACCCTGGCCCCGGTTTCGTTCGCGGCAGCCGCTACTGGAACTAGCAAGACCAAGACGATCAGCGGCCACCTGGATCCCGGCGCCGCAGACTTCGTCTATTTGCCGATCGAGGTCCCGGCCGGCGTCAACAAGATCAGCGTTTCGTACACCTACAGCAAGCCCCAGGTGGCCTCCGGACTCCTCGGGAACGCCTGCGACATCGGAATCTTCGATGAAAAGGGCACCGACCTCGCCGGCAAGGGCTTCCGTGGCTGGTCAGGCGGTTTCCGCACAGAATTCAGCATCAGCGCCGGAGGCGACACAACGCCGGGCTACCTGCCAGGACCCATCGGGAAGGGTACGTGGAACGTTGTCCTCGGCCCCTACCAAGTGGCCGGGCAGGGCCTCGACTACACCGTGAACGTCACCCTTGAGTACGGACCCGACGCCACCCCTTTCAAGCCCCAGTACCCGCCGCAGCAGATCGCCGGCCGCGGCGCAGCCTGGTACCGCGGGGATGCGCACCTCCACACTGTCTACTCGGATGGAAAGCGCACCCCCGAGGAAGTCGCGGCCGGCGCCCGCGCCGCGCGCCTGGACTTCATGATCTCCACGGATCACAACACGCCGGCATCGCACGGCGTCTGGGGGCCGCTCGCCGGCAACGATCTGCTCATCCTCACAGGCGAGGAAGTCACCACGCGAAACGGTCATTACCTCGCGCTCGGCCTGGAGCCGGGCGAATGGATCGACTGGCGCTACCGGGCCCGCGACAAGGGATTCGAGAAGGAAGCCCAGCGGATCCACTCCTCGGGCGGGATTGTTGTTCCGGCACACCCGTATTGCCCCTACGTCGCCTGCCGCTGGAAGTTCGGTTACGACGACGCCGACGCGGTTGAGGTCTGGACGGGCCCGTGGACCCTGGACGACGAGTCCTCCGTCAACACATGGGATTCGATGCTCGCCCACTCCGTGCGCACAGGTGGCCGGTGGCTCCCGGCGATGGGCAACAGCGACGCCCACAGCGTCCCCCAGGTCATCGGCTTCCCCCACAACGTGGTCAACGCCGCGGCGTTGTCCCGGGATGCCCTGCTGGACGGCATCCGCAATGGCCGGAACTGGATCGCCGAGTCCGCTGACGTCTCGGTGGACTTCCAGGTGACGTCCGGCGGCAAGAGCGCGACCGTGGGAGACCGTCTCAACGTCGCGGCAGACGCCCCCGTCACGGTCACGGCGAAAATCGCCGGGGTGCCGAACGGCGTCGTACGCTTCATCACGGATGAGGGACAGACCCAGCAAGTCACGCTTCCTGCGTCGGGCCAGGGAACGAGCACGTGGGTTACTACCCCGCAGCTCGCGGCGTACGTGCGTGTGGAGGTCCGGCATCCGAAGATCGACGGAACCTCGGGCAGCGGCACGGAGATGGGGACGGTCATCCCGCTTGGCCCCATGGCGGCATTGACGAACCCGATCTTCCTGGGCGCCAGCTAGTCCGCAACAGATCCGATTAAGTTGAGGGGGGTCCTGCCGGTACCCCTACCAGCAGGGCCTCCCTCACCTCGGAAATCTCCTGTTGGATGGATAGTGCCAATCCTCCGTCCACCAACAGGAGAAAAATGCTGACCGTAAATGCCTACGCCGCCCCGTCCGCGAGCGAAGCCCTCGTCGCCACCACCATTGAGCGCCGCGACGTCGGTGCCCACGACGTGCTGATCGAGATCAAGTACGCAGGCATCTGCCATTCAGACATCCACACTGTCCGCGGCGATTGGGGACCGCAGTCCTACCCGCTCGCGCCCGGCCACGAAATCGCCGGAATTGTCACTGAAATCGGCTCCGAAGTGAGCCGCCACAAGGTCGGCGACCGCGTCGGCGTCGGCTGCATGGTCAACTCCTGCGGCGAATGCGGAAACTGCCGCAAGGGCGAGGAGCAGTACTGCCTCAAAGGCATGACCGGCACGTACGGCGCCGTTGACCGCGACGGGACGATCACCCAGGGCGGCTACTCCACCCACGTCGTCGTGACCGAGAACTTCGTGGTGCGGATCCCGGAAGGAATCGAGCTCGACGCCGCCGCTCCCCTGCTGTGCGCAGGCATTACGACGTATTCGCCGCTCCGGCATTGGGGTGCGGGCCCGGGCAAGAAGGTCGGCGTCGTCGGACTCGGCGGGCTGGGCCATATGGCCGTCAAGCTCGCGCACGCCATGGGCGCCGAAGTCACGGTGTTGTCCCAGTCGCTGAAGAAAATGGAAGACGGCCTGCGCCTGGGCGCCGATCGGTACTTCGCCACGAGCGAGCCGGCCACCTTCGAAGAGCTTGCGGGAACGTTCGATTTGATCATCAACACCGTCAGCGCCCCGGTCGACATCAGCTCCTACCTTCAGTTGCTGGCCCTCGACGGCGCGCTGGTGAACGTAGGCGCACCGGCCGAACCCCTGCCCGTCAACGCCTTCGCACTCATCGGGGGTCGTCGGTCCTTCGCCGGATCCATGATCGGCGGCATTCGCGAGACCCAGGAAATGCTCGACTTCTGCGCCGAACACGGACTCGGCGCAGAGATCGAGGTCATTCCCGCCGCCAAGATCAACGACGCCTACGAGCGGGTCCTCGCCTCCGATGTGCGGTACCGCTTCGTTATTGACGCGTCCACCCTGGGCTAGGGGCAGGGGAATCGTGCCCTGATCCGTCCCATCCCAAAAGTCCCTGCGGGGCGCCTGCACCGTGGCTCCGGCCGCGTGCCGGCGCTTCGTGGGGGCTTTCTCCTGGTGGGGAGTGTCGCTTGGCCTTGGGAGTCCGCAGCAACGATGATGTCCCCATGAAGGCAATCCGATGAACAAGAACCGGCTCGAGGCATTCAGTGACGGCGTGCTCGCCATTGTCATCACCATCATGGTGCTGGAGCTGCGCGTGCCCGCGGAACCGAGCTGGCAAGCCTTGCTCAGCGTCTTTCCCACTTTCCTCAGCTACTTGCTCAGCTTCGTCTACGTGGGGATCTACTGGAACAACCACCACCACATGATCCATCTGGCGGATCGGGTCGACGGCAGAATACTGTGGGCGAACCTGCACCTGTTGTTCTGGATATCCCTCTTCCCGTTCAGCACACGCTGGATGGATGAGTCAGGCTTTGCCGAGGTCCCGGTGCTGGCTTACGGGTTCAACCTGCTCTGCGCCGCGATTGCCTACTTCGTCCTGCAGCAGTCGTTGATCCGGCACCAGGGGCGGCAAGGTGCACTCGCTCAAGCGATTGGCCGGGATTGGAAGGGGAAGACGTCGCCGCTCATCTATCTGGCGGGTCTTGGACTCTGCCTACTGCATCCTTTGCTTGCTGTCGCCGCCTACACGGTCGTGGCACTCATCTGGCTGGTTCCGGACCGTCGCGTTGAACACTTTGTCACCCGTGCGCACCAGGACCGGGCAGAGTAGCCCTTGATTGAAGTCCTCGTCCTTGTTGCACTTGTCCCATGAGCAAAGAACAGCTGATCATCGTCGGATCCGGCCCTGCCGGCTACACCGCGGCAATCTATGCCGCCCGGGCGGGCCTGAGCCCCCTCGTCCTAGCCGGATCGGTCACCGCCGGCGGCGCGTTGATGAACACCACGGAGGTGGAGAACTTCCCCGGCTTCCCCGCTGGAATCCAGGGTCCGGAACTCATGGATGGCCTTCAGGAGCAGGCCGGGCGCTTCGGCGCCAACATAGCGTTCGACGACGTCACTGAAGTCCAGCTGCGAGGCCACCTCAAGCGCGTGGTCACCGGCTCGGGCGACACCCACGAAGCACCGGCCGTGATCCTTGCGACCGGTTCCGCCTACAAGGAACTCGGCTTGCCCGAAGAGAAAAAGCTGAGCGGGCACGGTGTTTCATGGTGCGCCACGTGCGACGGCTTCTTCTTCCGCGAACAGGAAATCATCGTGGTGGGTGGCGGTGATTCGGCCATGGAAGAAGCGATGTTCCTGACCCGGTTCGCGAAGACGGTGACCGTCGTCGTCCGCCGGGAAGAGCTCCGGGCCTCCCGGATCATGGCCCAACGGGCCAAGGATAATCCGAAGATCCGCTTCGCGTGGAACTCCGCGGTCACCGCAATCCACGGCGACAGCAAGGTCACCGGCGTAACCCTGACTGACACACGCTCCGGCGAATCGCGCAAACATGCGGCTACCGGCATATTCGTGGCCATTGGACATGTCCCCCGGACGGAGCTGGTGGCGGGACAGGTGGAGCTCGACGCCGAGGGCTACATCAAGGTTGACTCCCCCACCACGGTTACCAGTCTCTCCGGAGTCTTCGCTTGCGGTGACGCGGTGGACCACCGCTACCGCCAAGCCATAACGGCCGCCGGCACGGGTTGCGCCGCAGCCTTGGATGCCGAACGCTACCTCGCCGCACTCGAGGACGCGGACAGCATCGCGACGGCGCTGGTGGAAGAACCCACCCACGCCTGACCCCACCACCCAACTGGCTCGCAGTTAATGTCGTTTAGAGGGGGCAAAGTCATATGGTCGTAGCAACGCTCTGATTGATGGAGCGTTCTATGGTCAGGTCATTTCCTCAGAGTGCCCGCAACGAGTTTGTGGACTT